>CAZQLG010000105.1:0-5768 GCA_964594105.1 uncultured Desulfococcus sp.
TTGTTTTAATGCAGTGCTGGTCCGGAAACTGTTCATAATCCAGATCATGAATAAGGCCCACAATACCCCATTTTTCTTCATCTTCATTGTATTTTCGAGCCATATAACGCATAGTCCCTTCAACAGAAAGAGCATGCTTAACCAGAGAATCATTTGAATTGTAATTTTTTAGCAACTGAATTGCGTCTTCGCGGGTGGGTATGTAATTGTTCATAATTACCTCTTTTTTGAATTTCATAAACTATATAAACAATTTGAGAAAAACTCAAACTGATTGAATGCATAACCCTTTCATGATATGAGTATTGTTTCATAAAATTCTATAATTTGACTATGCTTTTGGGAATCCATGGATAAAATCAATACCCAAATATACAATGGCGAGATTGTTGCCGGGTCCCTTCTCATTCCCGAAAGCCGTCATATCGCCCGGCTCCTGATTGCCAATGCTGCTGATGATGCCTGGCAGCAGGCGATTGTCATTAATAATGTATTGCAGAAACGAACGCCTGCATCAGCTAAGCGTCAGGCAAAATTGATTAAGAATCGATTATCGCTTATGCAGCCTGCGATATGGGAAATGATTGACCATGGCTCTAATGATATTGCCACACAGGCGCTTCTTGCTGCAGCGGTCAAGCACAGTCGTCTTCTTGGTGATTTTATGGATCAGATAATACAGAGCCATTGGAAAATATTTATTACTAAAATTTCCACAACAGACTGGAACAGTTTTATTGAAACATGTATTCAAAAAGATCCTATAATAGATACCTGGACCGACTCAACACGGGCAAAGCTTAAACAGGTTGTCTTTCGGATACTTGCTGAATCCAAATATATTGACGGTACACGATCCCTCACGCTGCTGCCGGTTTCAATTGTTCCGGAAGTAAAGCAATACCTTGTTAAAAACTCGGAGGAATACGTCTTACGCTGTATGAATGTTACCCCATAAATAAACAGGACGCCAATGAACACCTTTAAAACCCGACTGGATAAGATCCTTGATCGCATCACATCTGATGAATTATTGCAAAATAAAGGACTTGCTAAGGACATTGGATTCTATATCTTTGATTATCCCGCAGAACATGAACTGGAAATGAGAGAACATATCCAGTTTTTGCTTCGTCAACTTCCCAAAAGAAAACCAACACTCAAATTTAAACATATCAATTTATTCGAACTGATTACCAGCTACCTGGAATCACGTAAACTGCTGGATCGGGTGCTGACGATGCAGAAGCAAAAAGGTGATCAGGCACTCTTAAAATCCCTCAAAGGCCCGTTAGATCCAAAAAATATCGCACAGGCATTTGTAGAAGCTGCAGATCCTGGCAATAATGACCTTATTCTGGTTTTCGGTGTGGGGAATGCCTATCCGTTGCTTCGAAGCCACAATCTTTTAAATAATCTGCATTCACTCATGGGTGACACGCCTTTGGTTATGTTTTATCCCGGAGTCTATACAGGCCAAGGGCTCAGGCTTTTTGGGAAACTTAAAGAGGCAAACTATTACCGGGCGTTTCAACTGGTTGTTTAATTTCTATCACTTAATCGTCGATCGCTATATCTATAATTGAATTCAAGGACAATTATCATGCAGATCAAAAACATCTTCGAAAAAGACATTTCCCGCCCCATCAATGGGGTCGTCAAAGCAGATCAGCTCAATGAATCGGTGATATGGCAGGAACTTGATGAGTATGTCATTACCCGTGAACTGGATCAGCATTTCAGAAAGTTTATCTCCGCATATAGTGCTGCCATTGAAATGGGAAATGACCCGACAATCACAGACCGGATGGCTGTATGGATTTCCGGATTTTTCGGGTCCGGCAAGTCGCATTTCATCAAAATCCTTTCCTATCTTTTGGGTAACAGAGAAACGATATCACCGGAAACTGAAGAATCAAAACGTGCGCTTGATTTTTTTAAAGACAAGATTAAAGACCCCATGCTGTTTGGCGATATCAAACGAATTGTCAATATGGATACGGACATTATCCTGTTTAACATAGACAGCCGTGCGGATGCCAATGACGGAAGAACAACCCTACTGTCTGTTTTCTGGCGGGTGTTTAATGAAAGTCTGGGGTTTTGCAGCCAGTCCCTCCACCTTGCTGAAATCGAACGTTACCTTACGAAAAAAGGCAAATACCAGGCATTTAAAGATAAGTTTGAAGAAATATACGGGGGGAAATGGGAAGATGAGCGGGATGCCTACAGTCTGCTTCAGGATGAAATTGTTGAAGCGCTTTCAGATGTTTTAGGCAAAAGCAAAGAAGCGGCTGCCGAGTATTTTGAAAACTCTGAAAAGAACCTGATCGTATCTGTTGAAAATTTTGCCAAGCGGGTCAATGAGTATCTGGACTCAAAACCCCAAAGCTCCTCAGGCTCTAATGACCACCGGATCGTATTTCTGGTGGATGAAATCGGTCAGTTTATCGGAAGCGATACCCATCTTATGTTAAACCTCCAAACACTTGTTGAGGACCTCGGACGCCACTGCGCCGGAAGGGCATGGGTACTGGTTACCTCCCAGGAAGATATCGATGCCGTGCTGGGGGACATCAAATCAACAAAAGCAAATGACTTTTCAAAAATTCAGGGACGCTTTCATACCCGCCTGTCTTTATCCAGTGCCAATACCGATGAAGTGATACAAGCCCGTTTGCTGGAAAAGAATAAAGATGCCATCCCTTTACTTGAAAAGTTATTTGATGAAAAAGGGGATATTCTCAAAAATCAGCTCAGCTTTTCCTATGACACCAGCACATTAAAAAATTATTCTTCAAAAAAGAATTTTGTAAATACATATCCGTTTACCCCGTATCATTTTCAACTGGTACAGAAAATATTTGAATCCATCCGTAAAGCCGGTGCGACGGGGCTTCACTTAAGCCGTGGCGAACGATCCATGCTTGATGCATTCCAGTCTTCCGCCAAAAACATTGCTGCAAAAGAAATCGGCGCACTGGTTCCGATCTATGAATTTTATCCCTGTATTGAAAGTTTTTTAGACACATCTGTCAAAAAAAGCATTGAACAGGCAAAAGACAATGCCGGTCTGGATGTGGACTTTGACATTCAGATCCTTCAGGCCCTGTTTCTCATTCGTTATGTGGATATCATCAAACCCAATGTGGAAAACCTGGTAACCCTGTGTATTGATCAGGTGGATGCGGACCGGATAAAGCTTAAAAGAGATATTGAAGCATCCCTGCAGCGGCTGGAAAAAGAGACACTGATTAATCGCAATGGGGATCTGTATTTTTTCCTTACCAATGAAGAACGGGAAGTCTCCCGTGAAATCAAAGTGGTTGATATAACCTCTGCTGCTGAGACGGAATTGTTAGGGGATATCATTTTTGATGATATCTTAAAAGGCAAAACCAAGCACAAATATATGGCATATAACCGGGATTATGCCTTTAACCGGATCTGTGATGACCGCTTCCGGGGCAAAGAACTACAAGATGAGCTGGGCCTTGAAATCATCAGCCCGCTTCATGATGAATACAAAATGTTTATTCCGGCAAAATGCAATTTATACAGCTCCGGCAAAGACGGGAACCTGATCGTAAAGCTTGATGATGACCCGACCCTGACCAATGAACTGCGCCTGTATCTTCAGGTTAAAAAATACATTGAGAATAAAAGTGATGCTTCTGCATCCGGCAATTTGAGGCAAATACTCAGGGACCGTGCGGATGAAAACAGGGAACGAAAAACCCGGCTCATTGCGCTTTTAGATGATCTGATTTCAAAAGCCGAGTATTATGCTTTGGGTAAAAAACTCGATATTGATGGTCAGACAACATCTAAAGCCATTAATGACGGATTTGATTATCTGGTGAAAAATATTTTCAGCAAATTTTCTTATCTGACATATATCGCAAGTGACCCGTTAAAGGAAATAAAACAAATCCTTCAGTCCGATGACGTGGCCCAGCATCAGCTGTCACTGGATATCAAAGAAAAAGAACCGGCTGATATTAAAGAGGTCAAAGGATATATTAATGGTAAAACAGCTATCAACCATTCCGTAATCTTAGATGAACTGGTAAAACATTTTACCAAAAGGCCTTATGGGTGGGGCGATTTTCAGGTAATTATTCTGGTGGCAAAGCTGTTTATGTCAGGCAACATCAAGCTTGTTATTGATAAATCAAAAATCTCTCCCAAAGATGCCATTGCACCGCTTTCCAAAACCCATCAATGGAAAACAGTGAGTATTATTGAAACCCCCATCATTGACCAGAAAACACTTGATGATGCAAAAAAACTTTCCAAAGACCTGTTTGGTTCCATCCCACCGGACAGCCAGGACAAACTCAGCCAGCACATTATCGACAACCTGGAAAAGTGGGTAACAACCCTTGAAAAATTCAAACCTCTGGCAGACACCGGCGATTATCCCGGTAAACAGGAAATTGATTCATGCCTTGGAGTCACTTCTAAAATAGCGAAAATCCATGATTCCTTTGAGCGGATCAAAGCGTTTAATGCAAGCAAGAATGACCTGCTGGATGCGGAAGAAGACCTTCAGACCGTCAAAGATTTTTACACCAATCAGAAAAACACATGGGAAAATCTTAAGAGTTCTTTAAAACGTTTCTTGCCCAATAAATCAGCGATTGAAAAGAATCTGGATGCGGTCAGTGCGTTAAAACGAATGATTGAAATTGAAAAAGCCACCCATCCATACACGATGATCAAGGAAGTGGATGGATTGATTGCCCGGGTGGATACTGCAAATACTGAGCTTCTTCAAAAGCGGCAGGCTTCGGCTGAAAAAGAAGTGGATTCAAAAATTGATCAGTTAAAGGCAGAGCTGGATAAACACAATGCAGACGCAAATAATCGCAATGAAATTTTATTCCCAATTCAGCAGGTAAAGAAAAAAATCCAGGTAGAATTCAGTATCCCGGAGATTTCTTATAAAGTTTCTGAAACCCAGGAACTGTTTGAAGATGCGTTTATTGAGATTGAAGAAAAATTTGCCCTGCCCGGAGTTGTGGAGAAAAAGACCAAAACTGTAAAACCAGGATCATATGCAAAGAAGCTATACCTTGAGACAGAAGCAGACGTGGATGAATATGTTGATAGCGTAAAAGATGCGCTGCTGGATGCGGTGAAGAATGATATCCGTGTGAAAATAATTTAAAGGAATCAAATGAACACATCTAAAATCAAATCCTATGCTATTCAGGCACGCAGGGATTTTTTAAAAGCCGTGACAGAACGTGCCAATTATTATGGAATCTTCAGTGATGACACCCTTGAACCCATAGAATTCAAGGGCGATATGGCAATCATTGGTGACCGGGCCATATCCAAAAAAGATGGAAATCTTCGGCAAAAGCTGGTGGACCGGATTGCAAAACACGGCTTTGAAATGACTATGAGGGCAACGGCTTACTCCTGGTTTAACCGGTTTGTGGCTCTGCGCTATATGGAACTGCATGATTATCTGGATCATGGGTATCGGGTGTTAAGCAATACCAGCGGATCTGATGTTCCGGAAATATTGGAGCATGCGGCAGATGTCGATTTTAAGGGTTTAAAAAAAGAAACAATCATCGAACTTCGCTTAGCTGGAAATAAAGATAATGAATTGTACCGCCTGCTGATTACTGCGCAATGCAATGCGTTACATCAGGCCATGCCATTTCTTTTTGAAAAGATAGACAACGAAACAGAGCTCCTGCTGCCGGACAACCTGCTGCATTCGGATTCCCCCATCCGCAAACTGGTCACTG
>CAZQLG010000105.1:5868-8558 GCA_964594105.1 uncultured Desulfococcus sp.
CTGCTGCCGGACAACCTGCTGCATTCGGATTCCCCCATCCGCAAACTGGTCACTGAAACGGATGAAACAGACTGGGATGATGTGGAAATCATCGGATGGATCTACCAGTTTTATATTTCAGAAAAGAAAGATGAAGTCATCGGCAAAGTGGTGAAGAGCGAGGATATCCCGGCAGCCACCCAGCTGTTTACCCCCAACTGGATTGTAAAATACATGATCCAGAATACATTGGGCAGAATGTGGCTGGCAACATATCCGGAATCTGCCTTACGTGATAAGATGGAATATTATATTGAACCCGCTGGACAGGAAACAGACGTTCAAAAACAGCTCGATGAGATTACACCCAAAGAACTTAATCCTGAAGAAATTACTTTTCTGGACCCTGCCTGCGGGTCCGGACATATCCTTATAGAAGCCTATGATGTATTAAAAGAAATCTATCTGGAAAGGGGCTATCGGACACGGGAGATTCCATTATTAATCCTTCAGAAAAATCTTTTTGGCCTGGACATAGATGACCGGGCTGCCCAGCTCGGTGCGTTTGCCGTGTTAATGAAAGCACGGGCCGATGATCGCAGAATATTGGTCAGGGATATGCTTGCATTGAACATAATGTCAATTCAGGCAAGTGATGCGTCAGATATTAAGAATATTGACATATTTTTTAAAGAAGACTCGGAAACCAAGGATGCCTTAAATGAACTGGTAAAGTTATTTGAACATGCTAAAACATATGGTTCCTTGATTACTGTGCCTGAGGATCTTGCCCTAAGAATGCCTGAGATTGCCAAAACGGTTGAGGGCAAAATCGGAAAATGGCTCTCTACGAGCAATGTCCAGAATATTCGAGCGTTGGCAGCTCAAGCTTTACTTTTGGCCCGGAAATATGATTGTGTGGTGACCAATCCGCCATACATGGGAGGAAATGGGCTGAATCCATCGCTTAAAGCTTTCGCAAAAAACAAATTCCCGGATAGCAAATCTGATCTTTTTGCGATGTTCATTGAACGTAATCTTGATCTGTTAGGGAATCAGGGCAATGTTGCGATGATTACCATGCAAAGCTGGATGTTTTTATCATCTTTTGAAAAACTGCGTGAAAAATTATTAGATTGTCATACCATTTCATCAATGGCCCATCTGGGAACAAGGGCATTTGACAGCATTGGTGGGGAAGTGGTTTCAACGACTTCATTTGTTTTGGCAAAAGCCCATCACGCTCAATATAAAGCCACTTATTCCCGTCTTGTTGATGGAAAATCTGAAGCAGAGAAAGTAGCTAAAACAATTGAAGCCATCAAACATCCCGACTGCGGGTGGTTTTTCCATGCCTCTGCCGCTGACTTCAAGACAATTCCCGGTAGCCCGATTGCGTATTGGGTAAATAAAACAGTTCGTAATGTTTTTGTTCGTGGAACTGAACTATCAAAATCATACAAGCCAATACAAGGATTGATCACGGGGGATACAGATCGATTTGCAAAAATTTGGCATGAGGTTGACCAAAGAAAATCCTTTTTAACACCTGCGAATAAACAGCAAATGTCATCTTCAAACAAGAAGTGGTTCCCATACAACAAAGGGGGAAGTTATCGGAAATGGTATGGGAATAACGAGTTTATTGTCAATTGGGAGAATAATGGACAGGAGTTAAAGAGTTTTAAAAATAGCAAAGGTAAGCTGCTCTCACGACCTCAAAATGAAGCAACATATTTCAGAGAGGGACTTACATGGACGGCAATTTCATCCAGCTACTTTGCTGTTAGATATTGCCCTGCAGGGACAATTGGAAGCAATGCAGGAATGATGATTTTTGCAGTGAATACAGATGAATTGAAACCTCTTGTCGGATTGCTTAATTCATCGATTACGACATACCTGATGTCATGCCTGTCTCAAACTCTTAATTTTGACCAGGGTATTATTTCAAGAATTCCTATTCTCAATCGACCATCCTCGTTAATTCCGCATAGGTTAATCGAGATAGGGAAGGTGGATTGGGACTCTTACGAAACATCCTGGGATTTCACCACCCTTTCGTTCTTCCTTCCCGACCATCACCAACCGACCCTGAAAGCATCTTATAATAAGATCCTGGAAAACTGGCGGGCAATAACTCTGGAAATGCAGAGCCTCGAAAAAGAGAATAATCGTATATTAATTGAAGCCTATGGCTTGCAAGACGAACTCACGCCGGATGTCCCACTTACAGAAATCACCCTGACCTGCAACCCACATTACCGATATAATGGGAATAAGAGTGAAGAAGAGCTGGAAGCATTACTGCAAACCGACACCATCAAGGAGCTGCTTTCCTACTCTATTGGCTGCATGATGGGCCGTTACAGCATAGATGAACCAGGTTTAATCTATGCTCACAGTGGAAACAAAGGCTTTGATTCATCTAAATACAAAATCTTCCCAGCTGACGACGACGGCATAATCCCTATCATGGACCTGGATTGGTTTCCTGATGATACGGCCCACCGGTTTGTTGAGTTCATAAAGGTCGCATGGCCTGCTGAGCATCTTGATGAAAACTTAAAGTTTGTTGCCGAGAGCTTAAAACCAAAGAACAATGAAGCACCCATCGACACCATCCGAAGATATATATGCATTACATTTTTCAAGGACCATCTCAAAACCTATAAAAAACGTCCCATTTACTGGCTGTTTTCCAGCGGCAA
>CAZQLG010000106.1:0-8531 GCA_964594105.1 uncultured Desulfococcus sp.
GGGGTTTTTATTTATGTCGGGCGACCCACGCGCCGTCCCAGTCTTGTGCGGGCGGTGTGTCCATATATTGCAGGCATCGGTCGTAAAGAGTCCTGCTGGGGCCGTCAGTCAGACGGCTGAGATTAAAATATTTTTTTGCCTCTGAAAAATTTCGCTGCCGGTAATATTTCAGGCCTTCGGCGAATTGTTTCTTTTCAGGCGGAAGTTCATAATTCTGATCTCCCAAAGCTTCAAAAATTTCAATGGGCCGGGAGCTGCCTTTGACAATGACAAGATCGATCGGTTGGGTCAGAAAAGAATCTTTGATTTCCTGGTTGGTATTTTCTTCAATCAGTATGGTGGTGCCGTAAAGTTTGTTCAGGGGTTCTAACCGTGAAGACACATTAACGCTGTCACCGATCACCGTGTAATCCATTCTTTTTTCCGAACCGATATTGCCGGACAGCACTCTCCCGGTGGAAATCCCGATTCGAATGCTGATCGGATCAATACCGAGCGCTGCAATTTCGTTGTTAAACGCTTCAAGGGCGCGGACCATTTCAAGTGCGGTTTTAACCGCCCGTTTTGCATCATCTTCTTTGGTGTAGGGAACCCCGAAAACCGCCATGATGGCATCGCCGATGAATTTATCCAGAACCCCGCCGTTAATAAATACAATGTCAAACATCAACGTATAGTATTTGTTGAGAAACTCCACACTCTGTTTCGGGGAGAGTTTTTCGGCAATACCTGTAAATCCGCGGATATCCGAAAAAAGGACGGTCGCCTTGTTGGTTGTACCGCCAAGGCCCTGTTTCTCAGGATCACTTAAAACTTTTTCCGCTATATTCTTTGACATATAACGGGTTAACGTATTTTCCATTCGTTTTTTCAGGCTGATATCTTCAAATATCAACACCTGGCCTTTTGATGTTCCGTGGGTGTCCATCAACGGCACAAAGTTGATGTTGATATATTTTTCAGCGGCCTTTAAATGGATCAGGGTATCGTATTCCACCACCGTGTGAAGAAATTCATAGACAGTATTCAGCTTTTCAACCAGAGATTCGTTTTTCTCTCCCAGGATATTCCGTATGTCCGCAAAAATGATGCTTCCATGGTCTAAATCAAAGAATTCCATCGCGGATTTGTTGGCTGTGATGATTTTGAAATGGTTATCCAGTGTGATAATGCTGTTGGTGATGCTCTGATGGATGCTTTCCAGATAATCCTTCATGTCCAGCGTTTGTTCATAGAGCTGGGCGTTTTCCAGTGCCACGGCTATTTGTGAGGAAATGGCTTTTAAAAATTCTTCGTCTTCAAAGGTGAATTGACCCGTTTTTTTATTGATTGATTCGGTGACCCCGATGATCTGTCCGTGGCGGTTGACTAAAGGGACACAGAGAATACTTTTGGTTTTGTATTTTGTGCATTGATCAAATTCAGGATTGAATCGGGGATCCTCGTAAGCGTTTTTTACGTTGACGGTCAGTCCGGTGGTCGCTGTATATCCGGCCATCCCGGTGTCCGCTGGAATCCGTATTTCCGAAATGTCGGTACCCTGGGCCACTTTTGCCCACAGTTCATTTTTTGTCTTATCCAGAAGAAAAAGAGACGTTCGGTCTGCCTGGATCAGTTCGGTGATGATGGAAACAATTTTTTTAATCAATGGGGTTAATTCCAGTGTTTCAGACAGAGACATGGAAATATCCAGAAATAAACCCATTTTTCGGCAGTTGGTCGACATCTTGCTGTACAAGTAAAAATTCTCCACGGAAATGGCTGTCTGGTAAGCAAAGGCCCTGAAAAGTTCTTCATCGGACTTGTCAAAATCGCGGCCCTGCTTATTAATGACCTGGATCACGCCGACGATTTCGCCGTCGAGATTTTTAACCGGACCGCACAGAATATTGTGGGTCCTAAAGCCGGTGCGCTTGTCAACCACCGGATTAAACCGCGGATCATTGTAAGCGTCTTTTATATTTACCATCTGATCGTTTTGAGCAACCCAGCCGGCGATTCCGGTGCCGACGGGTATGCGGATTTCCCGATGCGTCTCGCCTTCAGCCACTTTGGACCACAGTTCCCCTTCCACCGGATCCATCAGAAATAATGACGCCCGCTGGGCTTTTAAGACACTGCTGGCGGTTATCACCACCCGTTCGATCAGTCCTTCAATGCCCAGTCGATATTTTTGGACTTGCGACAAGTCAATCAGGTTTCGAAATCCCGTAAACGTGGATTCCAGGTGCCGGGACTTAACGACCGTGTCCTGGAATCTGAGGTTGGAGTTGTGAAGCCGCCGGGTAATGATTTTTAAAAAGTTTCTGGATAATTTGGGGATAAAATCAAATGCTTTTTCCAAATCAAGATATTTGATTTTAATGAGGCAGGAATTTTCAGCCGCCGTAATGGAAGCAGAACGCCGGCCATCGGAGAAAAATCCCATCTCGCCGATACATTCGCCGGGCAGAACATATCCCAGTGAGATCACTTCGTCATATTCGCCCAGGCGAAAGACCTCCAGTTTTCCTTTTATTAGAATAAAGAATGATTTACCTAAGGCATCCTGCTTGATGATCCGGTCATCTTTTAAAAATTTTTTTTCAGAAATAAAATCACTGAATTGACTGATTTCATCTAATGTCAGATCAAAAAACAGCGGGATTTGTTTAAGATGTTCCATTTTTGCCTGGCGGTCTGTATCCGAACCCGGGCTCGGATATCGCGGGTGATCGATCATTTCTTTATCCTGATTTATTTGGCAACCAGTTTGATGTACAGAGCGCTTGCTGATGATTCATAAATATTGATGCTGAATGGATCAAAAGAAAAAAGTGTCACATCTTGAATTGTGAATTCAACAATAAATATTATAAACACAAAAGTTAGAATAAACAATTTGTCGCTTTAATAGCAAATTAAAAATAACCCATTCCTGATCTGGACGATTGGGCGAGAACAGATATAAAACAGGTCAAACCGTAAATCGAGTATTTATAATATTTTTTCATTAATTATTCCCTGACTCTTCTAAAATTACTGGTGCTTTCCCGGATGTATCAAAAATAGTCCAGGAATCAGCCAGATGTTTATAAATATGTTGAAAATTTTCCCAACTCCGATCATACCATCGTCTTATAACATTTTCCGGCACAATATGCCCTCCCTGAGTGACTCTTAATTTCACACGTTCAATGGCCAAATCAATTGATGGAAGTTTAAGGTAATAAATTATCGGCCTTGGTCCTCGTTTCGGCCATTGATTGTGTCGCGTAAGAAACGCGACCTACATTGCGATGCATATGAACATGGGTGTAGGCCGGGTTTCCATACCCGGCACTGAATAGAATTGGCCGAAACAATGGCCAGGGCCAAATTATCACTTCGTAATTGTGCGATTTCCAATTTCTGATTTTTTTTGCGTATTCCTTTCCGCTAAATGTTGTTTCAAATGCAAATGATTTATTTTTATTAACGAATATAGGCTTTTTGAAAAAATCCTTAAAGCTATTGAATTCTTCAATGCGGAACTGGATGTTGGTGGTGGCACTATATCAAGCAATGTACGGCCTCATATATCTGGGGGAAATCAGGACCAAGAATAATTATGAAAGGTTTTCACAAACCCCAAGTCGCAACACCTCTGGCTTTCCAACCCCCGGCTTTTTGTTTTCTTGCAATTCAAATATGAGAATGAGTCCATTCAGGATAATATGTAAATATAAATATTGATGGCTTCGTAAAAAGTCCAAATTCTTTGTTGCGCTGCATCCCTCGTTTCTTCATAGTACGCTAAGTACTAATTATCACTCAGGATTTGCGCGCCTCGAATTTGGAACTTTTTTCTTTGCCATCGGAATCCGACTTTTTGCGCGTTTGTCAATATTAATGGTTGTAGTGAAAATAGAATTATCCATTTGTACGGGGATGGTTCTGGTGCTGTGTGTTTTTTTAGCAGTATGTTTCCTGGCACCGTGATCAAAGTAGCTGTTTTTATTTTTTCGCTTGTTCTTTGTGCTGTTTTTTAGCATCTAAAAACATTTTGACAATGGCTTTATGCTCCGGCGACTGGAGCATGATTGTCTGATGAGCGGCCTCCCAGTCCAGGACTTCTTTTAAGGCGTTGTCAAAGCTGGTTTCAAGGCCCTGCTTGATCAGTGCCAGCGCTGTTAAGGATTTCTGGGCCAGCTTTCCGGCCAGTGTCATGACTTCACCGTCAAGATCGTCGTTTAAAACCGATTTATAAATCAGCCCCATTTCGGCGGCGGCCTTTCCGGTAATTTCTTCTCCTAAAAACGCGATTTCCCTTGCCTTAACAAGACCGACAAGGCGGGGAAGAAAGTAAGTCCCGCCGCTATCTAAGATAACCCCGAGATGAATAAAGTTTTCGCAGAACCGGGCATCATGTGTCGCAATGACGAAGTCCGCAGCCAGTGCCAGGTTTGATCCACCTCCGTATGCCGCCCCTCTCAGCTTTGCAATAACGGGTTGGGGGACTTCCCGAATTCTGCGAATCAGGCGGCTGAGAAACTGCATGCCTTCCAGCCATTCCGTAACGGAATGATTTTCATAAAATAGTGAAAAATCCGCACCCGTGGTGAAGTTTTTCCCCGCCCCTTCAAGGATTACCACGTGAATATCCTCATCTGAAGCGATTTGGTCAAAGGCGGCCATGAGTTCGCGGGTCACGTCATCATTCAAAGCGTTCATCACCCCGGGCCGATTTAACGTTAGCGTACATATTTTGTTGTTTTTATTGATCAGAACGGTTTTTTCAGGCATATCTAATTCCTCTTTAGGATGAGATCATATTTTTTTTTTTGAACCAGGCGATTGATTCTTTTAAGGAATCTTCTACAGGTCTGAATTTAAGCCCCAGTTCTTTTTTGGCTTTTGCGTTATCAACATACAGGTAATTGGCGGCATAAGTGACTTCCACCGGGGTGGATAGGGGTGGTTTTTTGCTGATATGGTTTGCCCATAAGGAGAGGGCATAGGTACCGCCTTTCAAAACGCTGGTCGGCACTTTTGGAAAAAATGCTTTTTCATTGCCGGTATGGGCTTTATGGACCATTTTCATGAATTCTGGAATGGTGACATTTTTGTTGCCCAATATATAGCGTTCACCGGTTTTTCCTTTTTCCGCAGCCAGGATATGACCTTTGGCGACGTCCCGGACATCCACGATATTGATGCCGCCGCTAAAGGCGGTCCGATTGAGTCCGGAAACAATATCAATGATCATTTTTCCGGTCGGTGTCGGGGCGATATCATTGATACCGAACGGAAAGGCCGGGTTCACCACCACCAGATCCAGACCGTTTTGCGCGAATCCGATGGCCTCCTGCTGGGAGAGATATTTGGTCAGAACATAGTGACTGCCTAAATCGTATTGATTAAAAGGCGTGTCTTCGTTGCTTGGTTTTTTCCCCGTTGTTGTGCCGAGGGCGGCCATGGAGCTGGTATACACTACCCGGTCAATGTGGTCGGCTTTTAAAGCCGCCCATAATATATTCCGACTGCCTTTGAGATTAACCTCATAGATCCATTTCCAGTCTTCCATCCAGATGGCATAAATGCCCGCCAGATGAAAAATCGTATCCACCCCTTTCACCGCTTCTTCCACTTTTTGTTTGTTTAAGATATCGCCTTCCATGATGTCAATATCAAGACCCTTGATATTGGCCGTATTTTCTTTGGGCTTAACAAAAGCGCGCACCTCAATATTCTTTTCGAGCAATTGTGCAACCACATGGGAACCGATAAAGCCAGCGGCACCGGTCACTAAAGCTTTTTTCATGATATAAGTCCTTTCTCCAAAGGTTAATTGAATGGTAACAGGATGATGAAAAACGTCATGAGCGCAGATCAGACAAGGCAAAATAAGGCGAAAAAGCGGAGTTTATATTTATAAATGAGTATTTTGAGCCTAATTTTAACGCCGCATGGTTAAGCGCAATAGTTTTTCACACCCTGTTAAAGTCCCATGAATTTTGCGGCGATTCCTTTCATAACCTCATTGGTACCGGCAAAGATTGACAAGACCCGAACATCCCTCAAGCCACGGGCAATGGGACAGTCTTCAGTTAACCCGAAATCACCAAAAAGATCCAGGCAGCGACTGGCGATTTTATTGTCAAGATCCGTAATCCAGTATTTGGCCATTGATGTTTCAACGACCACATTTTCACCGGCAGCATGTCCGGCAATGAGTTGATCCAAAAAAGCTCTTCCCAGTTTGACTTCCGTCATCATTTCAACAATGACGAATTGATTGGCCTGGCTTTTTGAAAAGGGCTTGCCGGATGCATCAGTATGGATTTTACAGTAATCAATGGTCCATTTCAACATCAATTCTGCCGCTGCCTGACCGCCAATGGCACACATCAGGCGTTCTTGCTGGAGTTTTTCCATCAGCATCATAAAGCCCATGCCCTGCTGGCCCAAAATATTTTCTTTGGGAATCCGGCAGTTGGAAAAGAAGAGCTCCGCCGTGTCCTGGCTGTAAAATCCCATTTTATCAAGCTGACGGCCTCTTTTAAAACCAGGGGTGCCGTCTTCAACCAGATAAAGGGATACGGCCTGATATACGTTTGTTTCAGCCGGGTTTTTGGCGGCAACAATGACAAGGTCCGCGTTAATGCCGTTGGTGATAAATGTTTTGGAGCCGTTTAAAATAATTTCATCCCCATCGATTTCAGCGGTTGCCTGCATGCCGGCCAGATCACTGCCGGCATCCGGTTCGGTCATGGCAACAGCGGTAATGATATCTCCGGATATGCAGCCGGGCATGTATTTTTTTTTCTGTTCATCTGAACCAAACGAATTGATGTATGGTACGACAATATCACTGTGCAACATACTGCAAAGCCCGGTGTGATTGGTTTTCGCCATTTCTTCTGCGACAATCACGGAGTACAGGAAATCACCGTCCATTCCGCCGTATTCCGGGGATGCCCATGTACAGAGAAAACCTTCCCGGCCCATTTTTTGCCAGGCTGTTTTGGGAACAATATGGTCTTTTTCCCATTGGTCCACATTGGGGGTGACTTCTTTTTCCAGAAAGGTTTGCAGGCGCTGTCTGAATGTTTTATGTTCATCCGTATAGTGTAAAATATCCATTATATGGTCTCCATGAATGCGTGGGGTTTATTTAAGCTTACCGATAATGCTGTCTGCGATAATGTCTTTTTGTATGGTCGGTGGCCCCTGGAAAATTTCTGCCTGCTTTGCATCCCGAAAAAAATGTTCCACCTCATATTCGGTCATGTATCCATACCCGCCCAGCAACTGGATGGCCTCATCCGAGACTTCCATGGCAGCCCGGGCGGCTGTCATTTTAGCCATAGACGCCTGGTGCGGCTCAATCGTTTTATTATCAAAACACCAGGCCGCATGATACGTGATGTAGCGGGCGGCTTCGATTTTTGATGCCATATCCGCCAGTTTATGACGGGTGATCTGAAACTGGGCCAGTTTTTTTCCGAATTGTTCTCTTTGTTTGACGTAGTCCAGTGCCCGGTCAAAAGCGCCCTGGGCGGTTCCCAGTGCCAGGCCGGCAATTTGTATTCTGTTTTCCATGAAAAAATTTTGCGTCAGCGCATACCCGTTGCCCTGTTTTCCGATCAGGTTTGATCCGGGAACACGCACATTTTCAAATGTGATGTCCGAAAACGGCATCATGCGTCCCCCCATTTTTTGGCTGACGTTGTCGACGGATATGCCGTCAGTGTCGGCCGCTACAAGTATCAGGGACATTCCGCATAAAGGATCAGCACCTGACGCTGTCCGTGCTTCTGTCTGGCACAGCACCACATAAATTCCGGCGGTATTGCCGGCCGGCACCAGTGTTTTTTTCCCGTTAAGAACCCATTCTTCACCGTCCGGTTCGGCTGTTGTCGAAACCTTTGTCAGGTCATAGCCTTGTTTTGGTTCCAGAAAGGCGCCGGTGGATGTGAGCTGGCCGTCTACGATTTGTGGAAGAAATTTTTCTTTTAAGCTTTTTCCCCCGTTTCTAAGGAGACATTCCGCACCATATCCGGAAAACATCAGGGCAGACCCCAGCGTGGAATCCTTTCGGCAGAAAGTTTCACACACAAGAATATGTTCGAATAACCCCATGCCCCCGCCATCAACATCTTCTGAATAATGTATGCCGATAAAGCCGAGTTCCCCTGCTTTTTCGATTATATTATCGGGGATTTTCTGTTTTTTTGATAATTCAATGATACGTTCCTTGTCAAATTCTCCCCTGGCGAACTCCCATGCGGCTTTTTGAATTTCTTTTTGTGATTTGTTGAGTTTAAAATCCATATGAAATTGCCTCCAAAAAATGATTGTGGGGTCGGTGTTTTTGATTGGTTTGTCGTGAATTTTTTTTGTGAAGCGACACCTGGCCGTAAATGATTGCTTAAAGGGCGGGTTGGAACCCCCATCATTTGGTGCCAAGGTATGCTTCCAGCGTTTGATGGAAAAATATCCATATTTCGATAAAATGTCAAGAATAAATTTTTGGTATGCTAAATCAAACGGCTTGGTGAATTTGGTTG
>CAZQLG010000107.1:0-8466 GCA_964594105.1 uncultured Desulfococcus sp.
AAATTTTTTTATCTACGGAGTATTTTATTATGGCTAAGAAGATGAAAACAATCGACGGAAATACTGCTGCAACGCACGTGGCCTACGCCATGAGTGATGTGGCAGCAATTTATCCGATCACCCCTTCGACCTCTATGGGAGAAATCGCAGACGAATGGTCCGCCCAGGGCCGGAAAAATATTTTTGGCCAAACATTGAATGTTAAACAAATGCAGTCTGAAGCCGGGGCCGCCGGTGCGGTCCACGGTGCCCTGGCAACCGGTACGCTCTCCACGACCTTTACGGCATCCCAGGGGCTTTTGCTCATGATACCGAATATGTATAAGATTTCCGGTGAGCTGCTGCCCTGTGTGTTTCATGTATCGGCACGCACCCTATCCGCACATGCGCTGTCTATTTTTGGGGACCATAGTGATGTGATGAGTGTTCGTCAGGCAGGGTTTGCCATGCTGGCTTCCGGATCTGTTCAGGAAGTAATGGATCTGGCACTGGTTTCTCATTTGTCGGCCATTGAAGGCAGTTTGCCGTTTCTTCATTTTTTTGACGGGTTTCGAACCTCTTCTGAAATTCAAAAGATTGAACTGATTGATTATGAAGATATTAATTCACTGGTGAACCATGACGCTATCCGTGAGTTTCGTGCACGCGCTATGAATCCGGAACATCCCCATATTCGGGGAACCGCCCAGAACCCGGACATCTATTTCCAGGGCCGGGAAGCTGCCAATCCGTTTTATGATCAGATTCCGACAATTGTTGAAGAATCCATGGCTAAAGTCGCTGCCCTGACCGGCCGGCCGTATAAATTGTTTGATTATGTCGGGCATCCGGAAGCGGAACGTATTATCATTTCCATGGGGTCGTCCACGGAAACCATTGAAGAGGTCGTTAATGCGTTAAACGCAAAAGGTGACCGCTTAGGGTTGGTGAAAGTCCGGTTATATCGGCCGTTTTCCGTTGAACATTTCCTTTCCGTGATTCCGTCAACCGTCGAGCATATTACGGTGCTTGACAGGACCAAGGAGCCGGGCGCGATCGGTGATCCGCTGTATATGGACGTATGTGTTGCTTTCAAGGAATACGGGGACAACATGCCCAAGATAACCGGCGGAAGATACGGCCTGGGTTCCAAAGAATTCACGCCGGCCATGGTTAAGGCGGTTTTTGACAATATGCGGTCTGTTGGGACAAAAAATCATTTTACGGTGGGTATTTTTGATGACGTTACTTACCAGTCACTTCCGGTGGATGATAAATTTGAAACATCACCAGACGGTACGGTCCAGTGCAAGTTCTGGGGCCTGGGTTCTGACGGAACCGTGGGAGCCAATAAAAGCGCGATTAAAATTATCGGGGATAATACCGACATGTTTGCGCAAGGGTATTTTGCTTATGATTCGAAAAAATCCGGCGGTATTACGGTTTCGCATTTACGTTTTGGTGATCAGCCGATCCAGTCAACGTACCTGGTAAGTGACGCGGATTTTGTTGCCTGCCACAAATCCAACTATGTTGAAATTTATGATGTGCTGGAAGGCATTAAAGACGGTGGAACGTTTTTGCTGAATTCGCCATGGACACAGGATGACATGGAAGCCGCACTGCCCGCTGCTATGAGACGAACCCTCGTTGAAAAGAAATTAAAATTTTATACGGTGGATGCGATTAAAATCGGCGCATCCGTCGGACTCGGTACACGGATTAACATGATCATGCAAACGGCGTTTTTCAGCTTGTCCAAAGTGCTGCCGTTTGAAGAGGCGGTTGCATACCTGAAGGCGGATATCAAAAAAACGTACGGTAAAAAGGGCGATAAAATTGTCCAGATGAATATGGATGCCGTCGACCATACACTTGAGAATTTAAAAGAAATTAATGTTCCGGCATCATGGGCGGATGCGGATGTAACCGGCGCCGCTTCAGCCGCTGATTTTCCGGATTTTGTAAAAAATGTCATGCAACCGATGCAAGACCAAAAAGGGGATGCATTGCCGGTCAGTGCATTTGAACCGGATGGTATTTTTCCGGTGGCCACATCACAATATGAAAAACGCGGGGTGGCGATTAATGTTCCGGAATGGATCGCTGAAAACTGTATTCAGTGTACCCAGTGTGCGTTTGTCTGCCCCCATGCAGCCATTCGGCCGGTAGTGATTACGGAGGATGAAAGCAAAGCGGCACCGGAGACATTTGAAACAAAATCGGCTACCGGAAAAGAGCTTAAGGGGTATCAGTTCAGAATTCAGGTCAATATCCTGGATTGTCTGGGCTGTGGTAACTGTGCGGATATCTGCCCGGCCAAAAAACCGGCCCTGGTGATGCGTCCGATTGCTACTCAGACATCTATTCAGGTGCCTAACCAGGAATTTTTTGATACGCTTCCGGTCAGGGATGACCTGGTAAAAAGGGAATCTATAAAGGGCAGTCAGTTCCAGCAGCCGTTGATGGAGTTCTCCGGTGCCTGTGCCGGGTGCGGTGAAACATCGTATGTGAAGGTACTGACCCAGTTGTTCGGTGAGCGAATGATTATCGCCAATGCCACCGGCTGTAGTTCCATCTGGGGCGCTTCAGCACCGAGCATACCGTATTGTACCAATAAAAACGGACATGGCCCGGCCTGGGGGAGTTCCTTGTTTGAAGATGCTGCAGAATTCGGTTACGGCATGAGTATCTCAATTAACCAGCAGAGAAACCGGCTCAAGGATTTGGTCAAAGACGCGATTGAGACAGACATTCCGGAAGATTTGAAGGAAGCCATGACAGCCTGGCTCGCCGGGGCGGATGATGCGGAAGCATCCCAGAAATACGGCCGACAGGTCGAGGCATTGCTCGGAGATATGCAAGGTGACAGTCTGATGGAATCCATCTATGACATGTCTGATCTGTTGGTTAAAAAATCCATCTGGGCGTTTGGCGGAGACGGCTGGGCCTATGATATCGGATTTGGCGGTTTGGATCATGTCATCGCATCCGGCGAAGACATCAATATTCTGGTGATGGATACAGAAGTGTATTCCAATACCGGCGGCCAGTCTTCCAAGGCAACACCAACAGGTGCAGTGGCCAAGTTTGCCGCTTCCGGTAAAAAAGTAGCTAAAAAGGATCTGGGCAAAATCGCCATGACATATGGATATGTATATGTGGCATCCGTCTCCATGGGGGCCAACAAGCAGCAGATGCTCAAGGCTTTTCTGGAAGCGGAAAAATACCCCGGACCATCTCTGCTCATCTGCTACGCGCCATGTATTAATCAGGGCTTAAGAAAAGGAATGGGGAAATGCCAGGAAGAGGAAAAACTGGCGGTGGCCAGTGGTTACTGGCCATTGTACAGATTCAACCCGGAATTGGAAAAAGAGGGGAAAAATCCGTTTGTTTTAGAATCCAAAGAACCTGACGGAAGCCTCCAGGGATTTTTAGGCGGTGAAAACCGGTTTGCGTCTCTTGAAAAAACGTTTCCGAAAGAATCCAAAAGACTTCGGGCCAAGATTGAAGAAGAAGTGAACCAGCGTTATTCATCATTTAAGGAGATGGCGGACCTGGGGATGGTATGTAAGGATGACGAAGAAACCAAATAATGATCTGATGATTAACGGCCGGTTAAACGGTTCGTCATTAAATAATTTACATGAGGCTGTTTGGACGTCTGTTTGGATGTCCGGGCGGCCTCTTTTTTTTTATATTTTTATTGGTGGTTTTTATGGATTCTGTAAGTAATCAGATTTTTTCAGAATGTCAGCGTTGCGGGACCTGCTGTAAAAAAGGCGGTCCGGCCTTACATGATGAAGATAAACAGATTATCGACTGCGGCAATCTCCCGCTCGCTGCCCTGTATACCATCCGAAAAGGGGAACTTGCCACTGACAATGTCAGCGGCGGAATAATCCGCCTGCAGGCTGAAATTATTAAAATCAAAAGCTGTTCGGATTCAAGTGCCTGCATGTATTTTAATGATGAAGAAATGTCATGCAGGATATATGACCATCGCCCGGTGGAATGCCGAACACTGGAATGCTGGAATACCAAAAAAATTGAAGCAATCTATGCCCACACACGATTGACTCGTTGTTTGGTGCTGGAAAAGGCAGGCTGGTTGACAGACCTTGTCAAAGCCCATGAATCTAAGTGCGATCTTAAAAGGATTCAAGATCTGGCCGAAAGCCGGGAGTCTGGTGATTCCACCGCCACATGCGGTCTTATCGAAATTGTTAACTATGATTTTTATCTGCGAAAGTTGGTGGTCGAAAAAGGAAAAGTTGATCCGGAAATGCTTGATTTTTTGTTCGGTCGCCCACTTTCTGCCATTCTCAGACTTCAGTTTGGGGTAAAAGTTGAAAAATTAAAATCAGCATAGGTGTTAATTCTTCACTGATTCATTATTCTATTGATTTTGTCGGCGGGGTGCTGCGTAGCGGGTGGATCTGATTAGATTTTTGGGCGTGGGAATGTGTCGCAGTTTCATTTTTAAAACATGAGAATTTCACGGGAGGGGATGGCGGAGATTTGGATGTTTTGTATTCGGGAGTTGGTTTGTCTTTAACAGGAATAAGCGGTTCTTCCGCCCGAAGGCTGCTAATTGCATTGTTGGATGATTCAGCCGCTTTTAAAAAGCGGCGATGACTTTCGGCCATGGTAGTTAAATACGTTTCATGGGTTTTTGCTGTTTGTTTTTGAATATGATGATATGTCTCAGCCAAAGAGCTATTATTAGCCGTTGCCGGCCTTGATGGATTTGGGTGTGGGTAATCTTTTATTCCACCTGGGGGGGGATATGGTTTTCCATAATTCGCGCCGGTTAAGGTGACCGTCATTTTGGGTTTTTTCTTTTTTGCGGGGTCACTGATGGGGCCATTGTCTTTCCATAGATAACTAAAATCCGGGGATAATCCGGCGATGACGAGTTTCCCAAGCCCTTTATAGAAGCTTGTGACCCCATGTTCATTTTTAGTATCCATGGGAATGGCAAAATGGGGTTTGTCCGCTAAAATTTTGTCGACAAAACCGGTCAGCACATTATTGGGACCGACTTCAATAAATGTTCGAATGCCGGCTGTGTACATGGCCTGAATTTCTTGTGTAAAAAGTACCGGATGATTGATTTGACGGGCAAGTGCCTCTCGTATTGCTGATGGGCGATTCTGATGCAGTGA
This sequence comes from uncultured Desulfococcus sp., assembly GCA_964594105.1. GTDB lineage: Bacteria > Desulfobacterota > Desulfobacteria > Desulfobacterales > Desulfosalsimonadaceae > SURF-3. The sequence continues at coordinate 5,148 of CAZQLG010000107.1, forward strand.
CCCGCTGACATTGGAATAAAAAGGAATTTGTGGTTTTTTAAAGTCAAATTTTTTTAAATAATCTAAAAAAGGGATGCGAATTTTGCTCATCATAGTGGAATGGAATGCTGTAGAGACGGGCAGTCGTTTAAATTTCAGGTTGTTTTCATCCATGGCCTGTTCGATTTTTTTCATATCATCTGTCGGTCCGGAAAGAACAACCTGGCCGGGACTGTTATAATTGGCAATGATAATTTGGGTTTTAGACTGATTGAGTATTGCCTGGGGCTTGTCGGCATTACTGAAAACGACCGTCATCGTGCCGGGATCGGTAGCCGCTTTGGCCATCAAATCACCGCGTTTGCTGCAAACGTCAAACAGACTTTCCATATCCAGGATACCGGCGTCGTACAGGGCTGAAATTTCGCCAAGGCTGTGGCCTCCCACGCAGTCAGGCGTGATGCCGAGACCTTTAAGGAGTTTCGATAGGGTGATGGAGGTGGTCAATACCCCGGGTTGTGACCACTGGGTCAGGCAGAGTTTATTGACTTGGGCTATTTCTTCTTTTTTTGAGAAAACCGGTAACGGGAAGACAACGGTGTGCAAAAGTTCTTTTGCGCCTCGATTTCGGTCGCCGGTTGCGGATAAATCCCAAATATCCATGGCATCTGTAAAATGCATGGCAAGGTCCGCACCCATGCCGATATAAACGCTGGCGCCTTGTCCGGGGAACAAAAAAGCAATGCCGCCGGGATTTATTTTTTTTAAAGAGCAGTTGGTCCCGCCGGGCAATGAAAATTTTTGTTCCGGGTTTTCAGATAATTTTTTTATCACATTATTGAGTTTTGTTCTAAGATCATTTTCATCTGTTGCAACGATGGTTAATTTTGCGGATGACGACGGGTCAAAAGTCGTTTGCGAAGTTTTGGCCAGATATGTGAGCATGCCTTCAGTATTCAAACCGTTGGTGATTTCCCGGCATTGTTTTTCGAGTGCGGTGGCGCTGTTTGCGCTGAGTACAATGAGTTCACTGGGGACATTGCGTATGCGCCATGCTGATTTTCCCTGCCCTTTATATTCTTCGACAGTTACGTGAAAATTGGTGCCGCCAAAACCGAACGAGCTGATGGAAGCCCTTCGGGGATGAGCGTTGTCCCGAACCCAGGGCCTGGATATGGTATTTAGATAAAATGGGCTTTTTTCTATTTCCAGCAGTGGATTGGGACTTTTAACTTTGATGGTGGGCGGAAGTACTTTGTGATGGAGTCCCATGATTGCTTTGATAATTCCGGCCGCTGCTGCGGTGCCTTTTGTATGCCCGATTTGGGACTTTATCGATCCCAGTGCACACCATTGCGTTTTTTTAAGTTCATGTCCGACCTCATCGCCAAATACCTGTTTTAGTGCCTGGAATTCGGTTTTATCCCCTGGAGGAGTTGCGGTCCCGTGGGCCTCGAGTAACTCAATCGTTTGCGGCGGGTATGCGGCGGCTTCATAACATCGCCTGAGGGCGGTGGCCTGACCTTTTGCTAACGGCGCGTATATGCTTGATCCTTTACCGTCTGATGACGCACCGATACCTCTGATGACGGCATAAATCCGGTCGCCGTCGTGCTCGGCCTCTTCAAGGCGTTTGATGGCAAGCATTCCGATTCCCTCACCGATAACCATGCCGTCGGCCTGATCGGAAAAGGGGCGGCAATCGTGTGAAGGAGACAATGCCGGTGTTTTGGAAAAACTGACAAATAAAAAAGCATCATTGGTTGTATCTGCGCCCCCGACAATGACCACATCCGATGTTTTTGCAGACAGCTCCCGGAGTCCCTGGTAAAGGGCCGAGAAAGAGCTGGCACATGCCGCATCAGTTGTACAGTTTAATCCGCCCAGATCAAAATGATTTGCGATTCGTCCGGCGACCACGTTTCCGAGAAGACCGGGGAATGTGCTTTCTTTCCAGGGGGCCCGGGTTGCCATGATCCGATCACAAATGTCATTAATCTCATTTTCCGGGAGGCCTGCTTCGCGCATCCCCTGGACCCAGGTGGGCCTTGTCAGCCGGGTCGCCATTTCACCGAGCAGTTCCAGGCCCGCCGCCACACCGAGAATGACACTGATTCGGCTGCGGTCCATATCTTTAAATTGTCCTTTAAATGCGTCTTTAATAACCTGTTTGGCGACCACCAGGCTAAGTAGTTGGGATGTGTCGGTGGCAACCAGGTTTGTCGGCGGAATACCAAATTCCATGGGGTCAAATTCAATAGGATCAAGAAAAGCGCCCTGTTTGCAGTAAGTTTTATCTGGCGCCAGCGGATTCGGGTCATAGTAGTGTTCAATGAGAAAATGACTCGGCGGAACGGGTCCGATCATATTTCTTCCAGCGGTAATATCCCGCCAAAACCCCTGCTTATCGTGAGAACCTGGAAACAGGCAACCGATACCGATCACTGCAACTGGTGGCATTTGGACCGTTGTTTTTGAAGTTGGGTTTTGTCCGGTCATTTTGGGTGGAGACAAGATATGTTCTCCTTACGATGTGTCCATTTGATGCAAACCCGTGATTGCATCAACGATTTTCCTCAGTTCGTCTTTGAAGTGAGTGAAGGGAACTTCCAAATATTAATATACCAAACTATCTTGCCTTTTTGGTCGTCTTCTTCGTTGTGTCAACAGTTACATAACCAGTTATGCGCCTGTTGACGCGCCTTGAATACGACCAAAAATTTTGCGCAATTCCGGTATTTTAATATTTTCCACTTCCCTAAGTTATATTTTTACTGGAAATGTCTTTGCATTAGATATTTTGAAAACCGTGCCGTGTGTTCAACGGATTCAAAATCCATTATACTGCCGATATAATAAGTGCCCTGGACGCCCTGTAAATCCATTAAATCTTCATAAAAACCCGCTTGCAGGTCTTGTGTTAAAACATGTGGAAAGTAGGTCCATCTTTTTTGAATGAGAATACCGTTATTGGGTGCTTTTTCATCGATTTCACCGCCAAGTTTTGTAATATCTTCATTAAGTATTTGAAACATTTCATCCGGATTTTTTTCCCAATTATTTAACTGGTAAAAAGTATAGACATGTTCATCATTATGCATGGATTTCAGCACACAGACAATATGACCGACTGAATTCGGATAGATATGATCGATAACTCCCCCGGTTAATGGTTGATCCGGCAAATTCGGATCTTTATTTAGCTCTTTTTTTAGTTTAATCAATGTTACATAATATTCAAAATTTTTAATTTTTTTAAATAGATATGCTTCTTTTTCTGAAAGTGTCATAAAATGATGGGCCAATTCAAGCGGAGCGGAGACAATGACCCGGTCAAAAA
>CAZQLG010000108.1:0-8374 GCA_964594105.1 uncultured Desulfococcus sp.
ACCCGGGGTGACTGGTTTAAGGATTTAGGCGTACTGACACCGGAGGAGAACCCTGATTTTGAATACCTGTTTTATGTGGGATGTGCCGGATCTTTTGATGATCGCTATAAAAAAGTGACCATCGCTTTGACCAAATTGTTGCAGAAGGCAGGCGTTAATTTTGTCTGCCTGGGCGACAATGAAATGTGTTGCGGAGAAACTGCCAGAAGACTGGGCAATGAATACCTGGCCCAGCACATGATTAACTTTAATCTTGAGATGTTTGACACAATTGGCGTTAAAAAGATCATTACTGCCTGCCCCCATTGTTTTAACACATTCAAGAACGAATATCCCCAGTTCGGAAAAAGCTTTGAGGTTATCCATCATACGGAACTGATCCGGGAGCTCACTCGAAAAGGACTGTTTAAAGGGGGTAAGAAATTTTCCGGTAAAGGTCCGGTGGTGTACCATGATTCCTGTTACCTGGGCCGTTATAATGATTTGTACGACATCCCCAGAGATATCGCCCGGTTTATTCCCGGGGTGAAACTGGTGGAGGCGGAACGCAATCGGCGGACCAGCTTTTGCTGTGGCGCAGGCGGCGGGCGCATGTGGATGGAGGAGAAGATTGGAAAGCGGATCAACACGGAGCGGTTTGAGCAGCTTGCGGCAACCGGGGCCAAAACAATTGCCACTGCCTGTCCTTACTGCATGATCATGCTCGATGATGCAATGAAGGAAAAAGGGGCGGAAAAAGAATTTGAAGTTGTTGATCTGGCCCAGTTGATGCTGCGCTCTATTGAAGAATAATTTGATGGCGTCGTTCAAAGCCCCATCTACTGTGTTGTATTTATTTTTCAGTCCCTCAATATACGACTTGTATTATCTTGGGTCTGAAAAATAAATACGCCTTGTATGTAGAGCTTTGAACTTAGCCGTCCATCGATATTTTCTTTAAAGATTGATATCTATCTGAATATTAAAAATAAAATGCAGTAGGCCGGGTTTCTTACCCGGCAATGAGCGGGTGCTATTTATCGGGAATGGAATCCCGACCTACAATTTTTACGATTTACTTGAGCAAGTCGGACATACCATACGTTGGAATGATTTAAGGGAGAAAACCATGAAAATATTGGTTACAGCAAAACGAGTAACGGACCCGGATATGAAGATTAAGGTGAAAGAAGACGGTACCGGCATTGAGATGTCTTCCATGAGTTTTAAGGTCAATCCGTTTGATGAGATTGCCATTGAAGAGGCGTTGCGGATCAAGGAAGATAAAGGTGGAGAAGTTGTTGTGGTCTGCATCGGCTCAGACAAGGCACAGACCGAAATTCGATATGGACTGAGCATGGGGGCAGACCGGGGCATTCATATAATCGCTGGTAGTGATCTGGATTCCGATGCAGTGGCCCGAATCCTGGTTAAAGTTGTTGAAGCAGAATCCCCGGATCTGGTTTTGCTGGGAAAACAGGCGATCGACGTGGATGACAACCAGGTCCCCCAATTGCTGGCCGAATATCTCGGCTGGGGCCAGGCCTGCTTTGCTTCCAAAATAGAGATCAATGAAAATACAGCCCGTGTTGAACGCGAGGTGGATGGCGGGATTGAAGTTGTTGATATGGAACTGCCTGGAGTGATCAGCGCGGATCTTCGTCTCAATGAGCCGCGCTATCCGGCCCTGCCGGCCATTATGAAGGCTAAAAAAAAGGAGATTAAAAAAGTGACGACGGCAGATCTCGGCGTGGATATAACGCCCAGGGTCGTTGTTGCCAGAATGGACGACCCGCCGCAGCGTAAAGGGGGGCGGATTGTGGAAGATGTTGAGGAACTCGTGAAGGCGTTAAAGGAGGAGGCCAAAGTAATTTAACCCGCAATTTTAAAAAGACTCGATCTAAAAAAGGAGTGGGATATGGAGACACTGCAAGCCAGTGGTAAAAAAGAATTTACCATCAATGATCTTAGACTGGAAGTGGAGACCTGGCAAAAACAAAAGCCTCAAAACAAAAACATTTTTATTTTTTTTAAAAGTCCCATTAAAGATCCTCCTGATTTTTTCGGGTTTCTTATATCTTTCATTATCCTGGCCTTGACTCTTGTATTCGTGCCTGTGTTTGAAATTGTCAGGCTTTTAATCTTAAGACCTGCATTGACATTGTTTCACACAACAATGGTCATCATTGGCGCTGCATTATTGCGTATTCTGGCAAAACCCCTTATTCATATCGGGAACAAGGCGATTGAAAACAAACAGCGAGGAATTTATAAATTTATTTATAAAAAGGGATTCCCCGCATTCCTACAGTTTTTTAATTTATGTTTTGGTTTTTCCCTAAAGTATTATCTTAAAATCGACACAAAAGATGTCCGGTCCATTGGAAAATTCCAGGAGTGGATTGATGATTCATGCGGCGTTGAAGGTAAATGGATTGAAAGCGATGTTAACCGGTCCGTCAGGCACGAAACATGGTGTCCTTTTGTTGGTCGTGAAATCCCATATGTTTCCCCTGCCGGGCAAAACAGTCCGGCCCCCAACGGAATCGAAAACCCTGACTATTCGGAATTTTGTAGTTATTTCATGAGGTACTGGATACAGAATTTTATAAAATCCTGTAACCCTGAATTTGAACTGGCGCCGTTAACATGTATGATTCCAAAAGGAGACGAATGTTGTGAATTCGTCTACAAAAGAAAGAAACCGTGGGAAGGGGGAGAAAAATCATGAATATTTTAATTACTTATAGTTCTAGAACTGGACATACTGCGGAACTGGCACTTTTAATCGCGGAAGAATTAATATCCATGGGACACACGGTTGATTTTGAAAAGATCGAACGTACCGTAAAAGAACACCGATGGCCGCTATTATGGAGAACGCAATGGCATTGGGGAGCATTGGCAATCGGACTGGTATCAAATAAATACCGGGAATATTTTATTGCGAACTATAAAATCCCCGAAGTTGCGATCAAACCTTTATTACACCCGGATGTCTCTGAATACGATCGAATTTGTATTGCGTCCCCGAAACATACCATCGTTCCATGTGTGATTGAAAGATATCTCCGGCAAGTAGAAGGGCTGAAAAATAAAAAGGTCGGATATTTTGCGACATGGGCCGGGCCGCCGTTAAAACATTTTGAGGTGGAACACTTATTCAGGCCCGCAGCGGACAGGCTGGAAAGAAGGGGGGCAAAATTGGTTTCAATCCTGGGGCTGTCAAGTTTGTATCATGAATATTATATTATGTTTATTTTCAGATTGTTGTCAAAACTTCGGTTTGGTCAACCTATTGAAAATTTCAGTGTAAAAAGTGATTACGGAATAAGAAACAGGACCCTGTTTTGTAACGAATTGATTCAGGGGGAGTTGGACGTACAGGAATCAAAAGGGTGGCGCAGATCATACGACGGACCCGGCATTCCCGGCATTGCTACCGCAAGCACGATCACTACACTGAGATTAATTCGCCGTTTATTCATTAAATATGTAGTAAGAGGAAGAGATGAGCTAATATAATATTTTCCGGCCACGCAGGGGAAGGAGAAAAAATTATGGCAGTTTTTACTGAAATTGAAAAAAGCATAAGAAAAATGATCATGGATCAGGTCCTTGAAGAAGGGACATGCCCGACAAATGCGCAACTGTCGCAAGCGCATTCCTTGTCGTCAGATGAACTCGCCGTTGTGTACAGAAATCTTGAGGCCGGAATCTGTGTGGCGGTACAAAACAAGCAGCATGAAAATATAAAGTCTTTTCAAGGTGAAAAATTGAGCGTGCCCCCTCCCGCGCTGGGGGAAATATTTTATGCGCGTCCTTTTGCAACTTTTAAAAATCACTATCCCGTATGGGTGGACGGTGATCAAAAATGGTATGCTGAATGTGCCGTTGAGGTATGCGGTATTTCCATGATGTTCCCGGGCAAGGAGGTCGCTGTCCGATCCGTATGCCGACAGACCAAGGAGCCAGTGGAGATCGTGGGACGTGATGGGAAATTGCTGCATTATTCACCAAAAACATTACGGGTTCATATCGGGTTTCCTATTCGATGCTTTCCGGATGATGCGATCGGCTGGTGTGATTATAATAGTTTTTTCAGCTCGGAAGAAGCCGCGACGGAATGGAAAAAAGCGCATCCGAGAATTAACAGGGGTATTACCCTGGCACCTGAAACTACGGCGAATTTTATTGTAAATTTGCTTGGAAAAGGGAGACTTAACTATGATTATCAGCCCAGGCTCCCGGTTCTCAGCACTTTATTTAAGGCGCATCGGTACGGGTTTACCACATCAAAGCCGATATTAAAGTATTTTTGGCCGGATCCATTCTGGCTTCCCACACCCCACATGTTTTCAGGGATGAAACAAAAAGGATATAAAAATTATATTCGATTTTCCATTTTTTAATATTGGGGGCGTGGCAATAGAAATATTATATGAGGAGGACATAAATGTCATTCTGGAGAGTGCTTAAAGATTTGAAACAGGGCAAGATTCCGCCGGTTGGAACAATTCCGGAATCGATTCTGGATTTTGCCGCCGGTGCCGTTAGTTTTCGGGGCCGTTTTAAGACCTTGGGGAGTCTTGAGAGGTTATTGACCACCATACGCCATAAAGAACCGGATCAGGTGCCGGTAACTCCCATACTCGGGGGAGGGGCAAGACAAATATCAGGTATTACATTTCCGGACCATTCATTGAACGCGGAAAAAACCGCACAGGCCTTTCTCGACGGATGGAGATTTGTCGGGGGTGACTTGGTTATTTTAATGCTTGACCTCTCCGTTGAGGCGGCTGATTTCGGACAGAAAATTGAATATCCGGCAAACTCCACTGCTTTTCCGGATTACGATACTCCATGTATTAAAGATGTGGATGGCTATGCACGGATCCCGTCGATCGATCCGTTAAAGACCCCGCGTATGAGTGAGTTTTTACGCATGTGCCGGATTGTCGTAAAGGAACTTGGTTTGAAAGGCAATGCATGTGGCTTTGTCTTCGGCCCCTTGGGAGTCCTGGCAATGATGCGAGGTGCGGAACAGCTTTTTAAGGATTGTGTGCGTTATCCCGAAAAGGTTAAAAAGGGCTGTGAAATTATCACCGGGGTCTTGATTGAGTATGCGCAGGCCCAGTGTGACATAGGGGTGCCGGCCCTGGCGATTGATACTTTGTTTGCTTCCAGAAACGGACTGTCGAAGAAGCTCTGGGAGGAGATCGAGGGGCCTTTTGCCGGAGAAATCAGCCGTGCGGTCAAGAAGAAAGGCGTACTTTTTGCGGTTCATAACTGCGGTCATGATAATTATTTTGACGCACAGATTCGTTCCATGGAACCGGATATTATAAGCTTTGCCCATCTTCCGGATGACTGCAAGGACAGGAAAGAACTTAAACAAAAATACGGTGATCAGATCACTCTTGTCGGTTATGTCGAAACCCCGCTCCTGACTCACGGGACACCTGTTGAAGTGATGGATGAATGCCGGCGTATGATTGACGATCTTGCTCCGGGTGGTGGCTTTATCCTCGCGCCCGGATGCGAATATCCGCCGAATATTCCCTTGACCAATGCCTTCGCAATGATCAAGGCCGCTGAAAAATACAGTTGATATGGCGTTTTTTAACCGGCATTCCGTGTTTTATGTTTTATGCGTGTTTGTTTTTTGACCATCAATTTCGTTGAGGGAGAGAATAATGAATAAAACAGATATTCTTATAGACCTTGAACAAAGCGTATTGTCTAAAAATCCTGATGTGACGAATCGCGCGTTACAGGCGGTGAAAAAGGCAAAATGTCCTGCAGACGATATTTTAAAAGCATTGACAAAGGGTCTTGAAAAAGCCCGTGAAGGGTTTAAGGATGATCGATATTCGATCCCGGATTTACTCCTTGCCATTGATGCCTATCGGTTGGGGGTGAATCTTTTAAAAACGTATTCGTCATCATCTGATGTACAAAAAGAAAAAAAGAGCAGACTTCAAGTTGTTATCGGCGTTGTGGAAGGTGATGTGCATGATATGGGGAAAAATATTGTGGCCGCAGTGCTGGAAGCATCCGGTTATTGCGTGCATGATATGGGCAGGAACACACCCAATGAGGTTTTTTTAGACAAACTGGAATCGACAAAAGCAGACGTTTTGGCGCTATCCACCATGATGTCGACCCCCATAGACAACATGGCGGAACTGATCCGGGTGGTGAAGAAAATGTATCCGCAGACAGTTATCATTGTTGGCGGCGCACCATTTGATGCCAAGCTTGCCCGTCAGATAGGCGCTCACGGTTATGCAGAAAATGCAATTTTAGTGCCTGAAGAAACAAAGCGTGTTTTGTATACACCGCCGGGCAACAAACAGTTATATCTATAAAACTGACTTAACAACCTGTTAAACCATAATTTATGCAGATTGAAAGCCCATACAAATGATTCAAATCAGTCCCGAAGATATTAAATTTCATGGTGCTCCGGAAACATGGGATCCCCAAAAATGTGACCGGCTATATGGCCTGGTATGTGAACGGATCGGATATTCACCGGATTCCATTTCCGAACAGATGCATTCCAGAATCGCGGAAATTATTCAAAAAGGGTATGCAGCCATAGAACTTGATTTTTTTATCCGCACAACACCCATCGCCGGGTGGGAAAAGTCAAAAATTGAAGCTGAGGCCGTTACCATTGATAGCAAAAAATGGGCAAACCTTTTAAAAAAAATGGAATCTCCGGAAGTTCTATGCTGTTTTATAATCACCCTGGGCAAACAGCTTGATATCATCAATGAAGCGTTAAGAAAAAAAAATCTTTTTGATCCCTATGTCCTGGATGCCTTTGGCTCATTGATGGTGGAAAAAGCCGCAGATCAGATCGAAGCAAGCATCAGGATGCAGCTTAAAAAAAATAATTATGAAGGCAGTCGCCGTTTCAGCCCCGGATACTGTGACTGGGGACTTAAATCCGGCCAGGAAACCATTTGTCGATTTTTGACACCGGAAAAAATCGGTGTGCGCTGTCTTGCCATAGGATCAATGGTCCCGGCTAAATCAATTTCTGCCGTCATGGTCGGGGCAAAGCAAATGCCGTGGAAATCGCCGTGCCGGTTTTGTAAAGAAATAAACTGTCCATACAGACGGGAAACTTGAAGAAGGTTTTGAAATGTTAAAAAATTCGGCCAATTAGGCACAAAGCATGAGGAAAACTCAATTTTTTTTGAATCTTTGGGGCGGATATAGAAAGGTATGCCAATGATAAAAGATAATAAAATGCTGATTGCTATTGACGGGTCTGAAAGTTCAATGGATGCAGTTGCGTATGTCAGTTTGTTTCATGACCCGGGAAAGACATCAATCACGCTGATTCATGTGATGGCGGATTTACCCGAAGCGCTTGAAGACCTGAAAAATTTTGAAACGACCGGCTCACTGGATATTGAATCCAATCACTGGCATGTCCAGATGACCGAGAGCGTTGAAAAGATGATGATATCGGCTCAAAAAATGCTGACAAATGCAGGATACGATCAAAAGGCAATTGAAATAAAAATCCAAAAGCGTGAGGCCGGGGTGGCAAAGGATATTATTGCTGAATCGGAAAACGGCTATGATGCCATTTTTATCGGTCGCCGGGGGGCTGATAACCCCAAAGATATTATCGTGGGGGCGACCGCCTATCGGATGATGAGCAGTATCCAGCACCTGCCGGTGGTTGTGGTGGGAGATAAGCCGGACCCAAGAAATGTTTTAATCGGGTTTGACGGGTCGGAAAATGCTTTTAAGGCGGTGGATTGTGCGTGTTCACTCATGTCTAAATCCGGCCGTAAGGTGATGCTGTGTCATGTGGCGCAACGGATGAACAGTTTTTTGGGGGATAATAAGATCTTAAGCGATGATGAGGAAAAGGCCCTGATCTCGCAGAGCCGGCAGCAGATCAGAGACCTGATGCAGGATGCAGCGAAACGGCTGATTGAAGCGGGATTTGATTCCGATCTGATCGTTTCCGAAATATTGGAAGGTAAAGTCAGCCGGGCAGTCGCCATTGCAAAAACAGCGAAAATTGAAGGATACGGAACTATCGTTACCGGCCGGCGGGGTTTGTCGGTGATCAAGGATTTCCTCATGGGTCGTGTGAGCATGAAGGTGTTGCATCGAGCCCATGAGATGGCGGTCTGGATAGTTTGATGGCGTTGTTAAAAATCCCATCTACGGCGTTGTAGCTGTTTTTCAGGTACTCAATATACGCCTTGTATTATTTCGAACCTGAAAAACCGCTACGCCTTGTATATGAAATTTTTAACTTAACCATCCTGCTGTTTTTTTATAGTGATAATTCAATCAAAGAGCCAATCCCTTTGGAACATATACGCTGTTAGATGAATAAGGAGGTAAGTCATGGCTG
>CAZQLG010000109.1:0-8349 GCA_964594105.1 uncultured Desulfococcus sp.
CCCCCAAAAAGTATAGCCTAAGACACTATAGAGGGCATATTTTTATCAATTTTATCTATATTATATTAAGTTACGGCGGCCCGACCCGATTTTCCATCCACACTCCAATAATGGGTATTTTTAGGGGCTATATCGCTCTTTTCAGCATCAAAAAGGACGTTATTGTCAAAGCTTGAATTATGGATTAAGTCATCCAAGTTTCAATGTTTTAATTCACAATTCAAGCCCCGACCCCATGAACTTAACCAGCAACCAGATTGGTATCAACAAGCTCTACATCTAATGGTTCATCTTGAAATCGGAAATGCCCGGATGCTTTGACCCATCCAATGCCCTTTGCCACCCAATAAATAATAGTCGCGCTTTCACTTTCGGTCCCAGAAGCATTTGGAATCTCAGTGTATCTGGTCACTTCAACAATGTTGGCAAATGTTTTACCCTGAACAGTTATCGAATCCTGTTTACCGGTAATTTCCCATCTGTCCGGTAGGTATCCATAATAATCTATCGGGATCGTTCCGTAACCCGTTATTTTCACCGTGCCGGTTACATCAGCATAAACGCTTTCAGGATAATAGGTATAACCGATATCAAGCTGGTCAAGATCATCCCGATCAAGAAACCACTCAGCCGCAGGAGAATATGTTGACGAGAGATCCATTACAATTTTTCCGCTTTCACCTTCGGCGGAGATATTCATTGTCATTTTTAAACTATCATTACTAAAATACGTTGATCCACCGATAAACGAGAAGTCTTCACTGATATCCATTTTATATGAGCCATTGGCATCGCCTGAAATTTTTCCAGACACTGTTCCTGTCCGTTTATTTTTTGAGGGATCAACAATTAATGTAATATCATCAAAACCCACTGACATAAAAAACCCATCGCTATAGGTCTCCAAAGACTCTCCATTGTTAACCCGATAAACCCATTTTAACTTTTCTGGTGCTGACATGGGCGAAAAAGATTCACTGGTAACCGTTTTAGAATCAGAAGCACCTCCTCCATTGCCACCACTATCGCTAACACTTATCTTCTGACCCAGCACCTTTCCTTTTATCGAGCTGACATCACCGGTCCCTTCGTTAATCACGGGTGATAGCTTGCACCCGCTTGCATTACCGGTTCCTTTAAGCGTGAACTTGGTTTCATTGGTTTTGGCTTTATATTTTCCTTTAGCAGAAAACGGGCGTATTTCTCCGTTTGAAAGCTCCATTTGGCTGTTCCCAACCATATTTTTGCCGTCATCATTGACGTCAATTTCAAGGGACCATGTGCCGTCCATACCCGAAGGAAGGGGCAAGGAGAAATTGTCCGTCTCCTTTATGGAATGTCCTTTTATGCTGACCTTCTCCTGAATCGTTCCGATTAAGGTCAGGCTGTCAGGGTCTATTGTTGCAGTTATCTTTTGTTTGCCGGACATTTTTGCGCCCCAAATATCCTCGTAAGGAACATCCGCCGTACCCTTGATCTTCGTGTTTATTTTTACCGTGGCCACCCCGTTTTTCTGTTTGATTTTTCCCTTGATGTCCAGGTCAAACTCCATATCCACGTAGTATCCGTCAAGGTATCCGTCACAGACAACATGTTGACTTCCGGTAATTTTTCCTTTTCCATCCTGGAATATGTCATACGTCAGATCAAAGTCAAAAAATTCACCAGAATAGCTGCCGCTCAAATCCCATATCAAAGCCTCGCCGAGGATATCATTCGACTCGATTTCATAATTTTCCGCATACCCGTTAGGCGGTAATAAAAAAACCGCCATCACCATCAGTATCAACCCTGATGTAAGAAACCCTCGCGTAACCTTGCTTTTCATTTTAAACCTCCTTTTTGTCGTCCATATCTCTGCCCATCCTTCTTTTTAAGTTTTGGGTAACTTATAAATTTATGAGCAGACACACAATTTATTTTACAGAACCAACTCTCCCAAGCTACATACCGTCCATAATATCCTCAACCAGAGCATCCGTCATTGTTTCAATATCGTTTGCAGAAGGACCAGTATATACCACGCCCTTTTTGATCGCCTTGGCCATTGCCTTGTCCCAGGATTTGGCAAACTTATCCTCTGCTTTTGCGATGGCCTGTTGCAATTTACCCGCATCAGGTTTTTTCAGATTTTTACTTTGTGCCTTTAATATGGAGCTGACCCTTTTTTCCGCTGCTTTTAATAGCATACTGCCTAATTTTACAGCGTTTTTGTCGCCTTCGTCTAATCCCTGGGAAATCTGATCATAAATGTCATCAAGTGCTTGTGAAACGATATCTTCTATCAATGTATCTGCAGATGTTTCGCAATATTCTCCTTTTTTAACCGCTTTTTGTTCCGCCTTGTCCCATGACGCCATAAATTTATCATGGGCCTTATTGCTACAGGCAGTAATAAATCCGGGTTTTTTCAATTCCTTGGCATAACATTTAACGTAAGACTTCCATAATTTCTCAGCAGCCTTTAATTTCTGGATAATGCAACCTGGGCCGCCGGATATTCCGTTTCCGGTTTCAGAATTTGTTTTCCCATTTATCTTACAGCTCACAAGCTCGAAAGGGTACGGACCTTTTTTACCAGAATATTCATAATCAGCTTGCTGGACAACACCTATCTTAGGAACAAGCCAGGCATATTTTGAACAAGATTCAGAAAGCTGCCATTGATAATCCTGAATATCATCAATACTTATTCCATAAGTAAAATATTGTTTTTCCACAACTTTCATTGCATCAGTAAAATCGCCATAAGGAACACTTACATCCTCATAGGATACAACCTCCCACACTGCTCTATCAAAGTCTTCTGGGTCTTCACCTTCCAATACTTGGTAGCCTTTCCATTCTGCGGTAGTTCCTACAGCTGCCCCATATTCAATCGCACCAAAAAATGGACATGGAGAACTAAAGACTTCGATCCCTAAATATTCGCCTGTCAACGCATTATGAATATCCACACCAATTTCAGCCCAGCCAACACCAGAAACATTTGCCCAGTAACTACCCCCTCCATAATAATCCTGCTTATTTATAAAACGTGAAACCTTATACCCCCCAACTTTATTGCCATATTTTTCATACGTCAACTCCATTTGACGGCCATCATATTGCATGACGATATAGTCCCCGGTTTTGAACTCATAAGCAAATATATCAACTGTAAACATTCCCAAAATAATAATTATTACTACAATAAATAGCTTTTTCATTTTGCCTAACCTCCTATAAATACGTTGGTTATTGAAGGGCCGGGTGAAGGACAGGTGTCACATCTTGATTTGAATCATTAGCCGGGATAGGTGCTGCATCATGCCCGACCCCTATCGAATCTTAGCGCAAAATTGCAGAACATAAATCAAGTCCATGAGATCAATCCGGTGATTAAGGCCGATATCAGCCGACATATCCACGGCAATACTTTCCGTCTCAATTCCTGATAAAACCATGCAGACTATCTGAACATCCCTTAGTGTAACCGCCCCGTCCTTGTCAAAATCTCCAGGGACGGGCTGATAATATCCGCCACGCACGGCTCGAACGTTTCCGCTTTTGGTTTTGAGTCCGTAATTGTATGTGCCTTCGCTAAAATCCATGAACGTCCGGGGTCGGACCACGCTAATCTATTTGATATCAAGCATCCACACTCCAATAATGGGTATTTTTAGGGGCTATATCGCTCTTTTCAGCATCAAAAAGGACGTTATTGTCAAAGCTTGAATTATGGATTAAGTCATCCAAGTTTCAATGTTTTAATTCACAATTCAAGCCCCGACCCCAAGAATCTTGCTGATTTTAAAACATTTTACTATTGAGAAAATACTTACCATAGAAATTATATGATTGGAAGCAGTAAAATCTTTATTTCTCTTTTTTTCAGATAGATATTTCAAAAAATGGTAACTTCTCAAAAAATACGGGCAACGATCCTATAAACATGAAAGTTATGCAAAAAATTCTACAAGGGCCAAGAGCAGACTTGACCCCTATCTTTGGGTCTAAGTGACGATCCTACCGCACGGCATCGGATAAAAATTGCTTTGCCTTCTCAAATGCAATCTTCTGTGCCTCGCCGATAGTAGTTGTTTCGTCATATGGCATTGAAACGCTCACGTCGCCGCCCTTAAAGTCCGAACCTTTGCCGTCCGAAAAAGAAATCTTGAGCACGAGGAAGCCAGGAGGAACGTCGATTTTGATGGAAAAAAGCTCGAATTTCATGGTGTCTCCTTTTTGATGTTAGCGGCGGCGTGAAAATGATATAAATCCGCCGGAATAAATATGGGGTTAATTTATGGCACAGAATTTTCCTAATAAAAAATTTTATGCTCCTGAAATAAAAACAAATATGAAGAAAAAGAAAAATGAAGAAGACTTTTTAAATCAAATTTTAGTCAGTCGCGAGGGTCGGGCCTCGCCAAGTCATTGACATACTGTGAAAAATGGGTTAAAAATATCTCTAAAATGGTCTTAATCGACCAGTTTTTCCCCTAAAATTGCCCAATTAAGAGAATCGACAAAAAATGACTCGTGCAAAAAGACACTATATACCTGGTTATGTCTGGCACATAACTCACCGATGCCATAAAAGAGAATTTCTTTTGAAACGTCCGGGTGAAACGTCCGGGGTCGGACCACGCTAATCTATTTGATATCAAGCATCCACACTCCAATAATGGGTATTTTTAGGGGCTATATCGCTCTTTTCAGCATCAAAAAGGACGTTATTGTCAAAGCTTGAATTATGGATTAAGTCATCCAAGTTTCAATGTTTTAATTCACGATTCAAGCCCCGACCCCATGAATTCGACCCCATGAATTATTTGCCCTTGCCATTTTTATATATTCGCCGATATCGTCTTTTATCTATATTGCTCTTTTCGGGCCTTAAAAGTTAAATATTGCCCCGTTTTTTGACTAAAATAAACGCCTATATTTAATAATGTTTATTGGTTAGTTTGGTCCGACCCCGTCTACAATATTTATTTATTTACGCGTTCCCGAAGTTCTTTTCCGCATTTAAAGAAAGGGAGTTTTTTGGGTTTGATAGTTACGTTTTCGCCGGTTTTAGGGTTTCTGCCTACATAACTTTTATAATTTTTCACAAAGAAACTGCAAAGGCCGCGAATCTCTACACGCTCGCCGTTGACTAGCGAACCAGACATTGAATCAAAAAAGATCGTTACAATTTTTGCGGCTTCAGACTTTGAAATATTTGCTTCTTTGTTTAAAGCTGAAATAAGTTCGAGCTTGTTCATATCGTCTCCCTATAATATTGGGTGTAATTGCACTTTTGGGTGAAAATCACCATAGCAAAATAAATCCCTGTTTGATATATAAACAAATCATAACGGGGTTTTGATAGATAAGATTTTACTGAGTATGAATAATTTGTTTAAGTGAGTCTGCCACCCATTTATTCAGACTTTTTCCAGAATGGACGGCTACGGCTGCTATTTCTCCATGTAATGAGGAATCTACCCGGTCCACAAATTTTCCGGAAAACGGTTTATTGGGCTTTCTTCCAGCTTTTTCGCAACTCTCAAGGTAAAAAATCGACCGCCTCTTGAAAAGCCTCTTTCAATTCACTGACGGACTCTCCGTGAAAGCCGACTGTATCGCGGATGCCTATAATATTGCCAAATAGAATATTGTCCTCTGGATCAAATTCAACCTTGGCCGTATATCCTTTATAGTTAAGTGTGTTCATGGTGTTACCCCTGATCTTGTTAAAAAATCCTTGGCGTTTCTCACTTGATATCGTTTGGCTTCTTTACCTGGATGAGGCCACCATTTCTAATGGTGGATCCGGAAAGATTCTATCGTTCCGGAAAAAAATAAAATAGGCTCTTCCCCAGGAAAGTCCCATAGGGGAAAGAAAGAGGAAGAACCTATGCATAATTGGCAAAGTTTATCGCATGTACGTTGCAAATACCATATAGTCATAGTCCCCAAATCCGGTTAAAAGCGGCTTTTATTGCCAGTTGACGAGGTCTCTTTAATTGACTATTTTTTTTAAAACGAGGGGTTTAAGTTGTGGTGAATCTCATTTTTTAAAAAAACATTTTAGCCAGGGGATTTTTATTTGTATTTAGTGGTAAACGAAAACCCCTGACTTTCAGTGATCATTACGAGGAGTGAGGAACGAACGACGAAGTAATCTCCTGTTTTTAATGAGATGGCTTCGGTCGTACCGTTCCTGCCCCACCGAAGGCGGGGCTCGCAATGACGGGAAAGTGACAATTAAATTACTTTCCGTTCAGACACTATTTAAAGAATTCATTAATCATCAAACAAATCCAATTCCAGCTTACGGGCTTTGATATTTTCCAAAGCATCTTTAACAAATGCGCCTATTTCAACCCCAAACCGCACCTTGCCGTCTAATGTGCGCACGGAAAGTGTTTTGTTTTCCCTTTCTTTTTCACCGGCGGTGATGATCAAAGGAATCTGGTTTAGCTGGGCTTCCCGGACCTTTTTCTTTAGGCTTTCCGTACGGTCATCCACAGACGACCGCAGGCCGGCGTTTTCAAATGTCTGTTTGAGTTCTTCAGCAAAGGGTGCCAGATCATCATTAATGGGCAGGATCACTATCTGAACCGGCGCCAGCCAAAGGGGAAACTTGCCGGCAAAATGCTCAATGAGAATCCCTAAAAACCGTTCAATGGACCCGTAAATCACCCGGTGAATCATGACCGGCCGGTGCTTATCATTGTCCGCCCCTATGTATGAAAGGTCAAACCGTTCCGGCAACGACATATCCAGCTGGATGGTGCCGCACTGCCAGGTCCGGCCGATGGCATCGTTGATATGAATATCAATCTTAGGGCCGTAAAAGGCCCCATCTCCTTCATTAATTTTATATTCCAGTCCATATTCATCCAACGCGCTGCTCAGTCCGTTGGTCGCGCTTTCCCACTGCGCATCACTGCCAATGGATTTTTTCGGGCGGGTGGAAAGCTCCAGATGGAACCCTAAACCGAATGTTTTGTACATCCGGTCCACCAGACGAAGCACCCCGATAATCTCATCTTTTATCTGATCCGGAGTCATGAAGATATGGGCGTCATCCTGATGAAACGCCCGGACCCGAAACAGGCCGGACAATACACCGGAAAGTTCATGGCGATGTACCAGGCCGACTTCTCCAGCCCGGAGAGGCAAGTCTTTATAAGAATGTCGTTTCCGCTTGTACAGCAACATACCGCCGGGGCAATTCATGGGCTTGATCGCAGATTCGGTTTCATCAATCACCACGGTATACATATTATCCCGGTAGTTTTCCCAGTGCCCGCTCTGCTCCCACAAACTCCGGTTTAAAATAAGCGGCGTTTTGGTTTCCACATACCCGGCGGCCCGATGCTCTTCCCGCCAGTAGTCCAAAAGCGCGTTCCATATTTCCATGCCGTTGGGGTGAAAAAATGGCATCCCAGGCGCTTCATCATGAAAACTAAACAAATCCAGCGCCGCGCCGATTTTACGATGATCCCGTTTTCGGGCTTCTTCAAGAAAATTCAGATACTTTTTCAGTTCCTTTTTATCAAAAAAAGCCGTGCCGTATATCCGCTGAAGTTGGGGGTTTGCCGGATCAGCCCGCCAATAGGCCCCGGAAACCTTCATCAATTTAATTGCTTTTATATACCCGGTGTTCGGCACATGCGGTCCCCGACACAAATCCGTAAAATCCCCCTGGGAATAAAATGAAATAGTACCGTCTTCAAGACCGGCAATCATTTCAAGCTTATACGGTTCGTCTTTGTAAAACTCGACAGCTTCGCTTTTTGACACCTCACGACGCACGATAGGCGTCTTGGCTTTAATAATTTTTTTGATTTCCGCTTCAATTTTGGGAAAATCATCTTCAGATATCGGTTCCATATCGATATCATAATAAAATCCGTTTTCCACAGTCGGCCCGATAGTTAATTTGGCTTTCGGATAAAGCGCAAGAATCGCCTGGGCCATCACATGCGCGGCACTGTGACGCAATATTTCCAATGCCTGTTCATCTCTGGAGGTCAAAAAACGGACATTGGTATCTCTGTCAATCTGTGCGCTCAAATCAAGGAGCATGCCATTTATTTCCATTGCCACACAATTGCGCGCAAACCCCTCGGAAATTGAGGCTGCAACGGCAAATCCATCTGTTGGCGCTTCAAACTGCTTTACATTTCCATCCGGAAAAGTGATATTGATCATTGACGATTCATCCATTTAAAATTAATTGTGTTTAGATTGATAGTCTCATAAAAAAGAGCAAGATGGCTAAGATAAAAGCTCCACATACAAGGGGTAGTGGATTTTCAGGCTCGAAATCATACATGCAGTATCTTGAGTGCCTGAAAAACCGCTACA
>CAZQLG010000110.1:0-8291 GCA_964594105.1 uncultured Desulfococcus sp.
ATGAGCACCGATTTAAAACAAATGTATAAAACCATCATGGACGATCATTTTCCGCCGCAAATGGAAATCAGTTTTGTTGACGGCAGCGAAAGGCAAACCCTGTATTATGACAAAGTCGACTGGACCATTGACAATATCCGCAAAGGACTTCGGTATGGAGAGAACCCGGGCCAGGAAGCCGCTTTGTACCGTGTGGTCAACGGCAACCTGATTCTGGCAGGCGCGGAAACCATCCAACCCGGCCAGTATCTGGTATCTGATATCGAACTGCTCCAGTCCGGCAAACATCCGGGAAAAACAAACCTGACAGATGCGGATAACGCATTAAACATCCTCAGGTATTTTTCCGACCAGCCGGCCGTCATTATCGTTAAACACAACAATCCCTGCGGAGCTGCCATATCCGACTCCTTAGAAGATGCCTATCAAAAGGCTTATATGGCAGACCGTGTGGCCGCCTTTGGCGGATGCATTGCTGTCAACCGCGCGCTTGATATAGCTACTGCAACATCTATTGCAAAACAATATGCTGAAGTTGTAGTGGCCCCTGATTTTGAAGACGGTGCCATGGAAATCCTTGCACAAAGGAAAAATTTACGGGTAATCCGGATTAAAAATATTGATAAACTTAATACGTTTGTCGGACAGCGGGTGGTGGAGTTCAAAAACCTGATTGACGGCGGCATTGTGGCACAATGGTCTTTTGCCCCCCAGGCCCTTAAAAAGTCTGATTTTGTTCTGGCAACATGTGATTATAAAGGCACAGAATATGTCATCAACCGCCCACCCACGGATCAGGAATACGCAGACATCCGATTTGGCTGGCTGCTGGAATCCGGCATTACATCCAATTCTGTTATCTACGTCAAAGACGGTGTGTCAGTCGGCATCGGCACCGGTGAACAGGACCGGGTCGGCGTAGCGGAAATTGCACGGGATAAGGCTTACCGTAAACTGGCTGACCACTACTGTTTTGAAGCCCACGGTTGCGGCTATAATGATCTGACAGATGAAGACAAAAAATCAGAAATTGATAGTCGGGTGAATACTGAAAAAGGCGGCCTGATCTGCGCCACCATGGTCAGTGACGCTTTCTTCCCGTTCAGGGACGGCATTGATATAGGGCTTAGTGAAGGGGTCTCGGCGGTTGTGCAGCCCGGGGGATCAATGAATGATTATCAGTCGATTGAGGCGTGCAACGAACGGAATGCGACGATGGTATTAACCGGCCAGCGCAGCTTTAAGCATTGATGATGGATTGGGTGGCTTCGTAAAAAGCTCAACTGCAATTTTAGCTTTGGGTTCCGCTACAGCCTTCGTCACTCAACGTAGCAAGCTACGCCTCGTTCCTCAGGCTTCGCGCGCCTTGCCAATTTAATAAGATTGGTGAGACTTTTTTCTTTGCCATCAGAAGATTTTTTTGTGGGGCCGCTTTCAGCGGTCCCACAAAATTAACTCAGACCTTGTCTTTCCTAGTTCTCACGATTCTCGAAAAAGAATCAGGCCTTAATCACGGGATGGGGGTCGACCCCCAAGTTATGGACAGTGGGCTAAATCGTAGGTCGGATTAGCGCGTCAGCGCGTAATCCGACAAATTTCATCAAATATAATCAAATCACCCAGACGGCATGATCCGGGGCGCCATGAATTACCTTGTTTGACACGCGTCCCATAAAAAATTCCTCAACACGCGACAAGCCTCTTCGCCCCACAACAATAGCGCTATACCCTCCTTTTTTGGCCTCTTTAACAATGGCACCGGAACGGCTATATACCCCTTCAACAATTTTTTCAGATATTTTATCCGGTTCAACACCGGCTGAAACCAGTTTTTCTCTAAGATCATCAAAAACAACCATGATTTCAGATTTGAGCAGTTCAACACTATCAACCGGAATGACAAATTCGGGATATGTGGAAAGTACCGTGCCAAACCCGCGAATCGCATGAAACAGGCAAACCTCATAACCGGCTTCACCTAAATAATCTGCTGCGAACGCAACTGCTTGCGTCGAAGACGGAGAGCCATCTACTGCCATTAAAATTTTCTTAACCGGTGCATATTGACCGGCGATGATGATTGGCAGAAATGTCATTTTTGAAATCAGTTTATTTGCGACACTGCCGACCACAAGACCCTCTAATAAGCCAACCCCCCGCCGGCGAAGTACAACCGCGGTATATCCTTCTGCCGCTTCTTTTAAAATATCTCTGGCAACCCCGATTTGTCTTCTGCTAATTTTAATTTCAACAGACGCGGCTGGAAAGCCTTTACCTAAAAGCAGTTGCCTGGCTTGTTCCATATAAGTATCAATATTCTTTTTTTGCTGCATTTCCCAGGCCCGAAGCTTGCTGACCGCACTTTCCTGCTGCGGTTCCCTTCCGATATCCCAGTAACATTCCGGCACCCCGCAATAAACATGAAACAACACAATCTGCATATCACCGCCAGGCGGGATAAAATCCCCCACATACTGGACCGTTTGCATGGACCGCTCAGAGCCATCGACCAATACCAGCAATTTTTTTTGATCTGTCATTTTTTGGCCTCCAATTTTTAAATTATACAAATATTGACCTGACCTTTTGAGAACCCTTCTGCATAAATTTATGAGAAGACGGATGGTCCAAAATATCTTTAATCGCGATTTTAAGACTTTTTAATGCATAGATATTTTTAATCAAATAAACCAGGACCGGAAAACCGGGACAATACTTTTGAAAATCATAATAAAAATCCCATGTCTTCATTGAATCCGGGAACAGGTTTAATATTGCCAGATCAAAGGCGGAACAATCAAATTTCTCCGGATCAAATTCCCGATCACTAATGGCTTTGACATAATATCCTTCCTTTTCCAATTCCTCTGAAAGGTGCTCCCGGCGATGGACCTGATTATCTAAAATGAGAATGGCTGTCATTGTCACCACTTCCTTTCTTCAAAGATGCACCAACTTCAATTGCAGTGCTTTTACAAATATATAATGCAAAGTTGATGCCAGTCGGTTTATTTGTGCCCTGCAAAAATATACGACGCGTCAGATAGATGGTAAATAGCTGTTAATTAATACATTACATGACAAAAAGATCTCAGCGGCATTGGATTGTTTATTTCAAACGAAAAGCGACCTTTTCCCAGGTGTGGAAATGTAAACAGCGAGAAGACAGGTGCGGAATCAAAAAATTTCACCATTTCATAAAATTTCAAACGAATTCTCCGTATCCGGAAGATAAAGCAGAATCCGGCCAGCATCCATTGATTGTCAAATGATTGTCAAAATATTTTTCATGTTGTAAAAGAATATATAATCCGGGTTGCCTGATGGCCGGCTACGGACTGCTTTGTTCCATTTTGCTACCGGCATTTATTTGATTTATTGACATTTATTTTAATTCTGATTAGTAAAAATATATGGCAAGAATCGTTGCCCATGCATATCCGTATCATATCCACCAGCAAGGCAACCGTTGCCGGCAAACCTTATTTTTAGATAATAATTATCTATCCTGTATTGAGTTTATGCCTGAACAATCCCGTCAGTAGGACATGAGGGGGCCATCATAAAAGGAAAGCAAAATGCATCTTAAACAATCTGATTTATTTTTAGGAATGGGCCACAATTTTCTTAAAGAGACCATGGCCATATCTGAAAAAGTGTACTTTAATGACAGGGCAGTTATTTTCAAGGAGGGTGATCCTGCAAATTATTTCTATATTATCATCAAGGGTCAAATCAGCCTGCTGATGGGAGATCCCGGACAAGTAATATATACAACGCCCGGCATAGGGGAACTCTTCGGCTGTTCCAGTCTTCTGGTCCGGGATACTTATTTTGTTTCAGCGCAATGCACGGAAGAATCGATTTTTCTCAGATTTGACCGACAGAAAATGAACAAAATCCTATTCAATGATATAGATAGCAGTATTCTCTTTTTTAAGCAACTTTCCGGAACGATTGCCAATCGTTTGATGAAAATGTACCAGAAAAATTTGGAACTGATGCCAACAGCAACACCGGATTAAAGAGAGGATTCAAAATATGGAGCCCACAGATATAAAACCGACTATAAAACCAACAGATATTCAACAGACTTTAGCAAGCTGCGAGTTATTTAAAGGATTTAAAGAAAACGAAATCAGTATGATCGCTGAAATCTGTCATGTCAAAACTTATAAAATCGGGGATGTTGTTTATCAGCAGGAAGATTCTGGGGACTATATTTACATTATCGCCGAAGGCCGGGTAACTTTGGAAAGAACCATGAATACCTTCTCTCGGGAAGGTCGGGTGGTCATTACAATTATAGGAAAAGGCCGCGTGTTTGGTTGCTGGTCGACTATTCTGGATGAACCGCATCATATGCTGCTTACCACTTTCTGCCAAAAACCCGCCAAAATTATTGTATTAAAGGGTGCCGACCTGAGAGGACTAATGACCCATGATACGCAGTTTGGATTTAACATTTTGGAGAGACTATGCTTATTGCTCCGAGACCGCGTTCAGGCAGCCTACGGAGCCATGGAAAAAATTTGATCCTGTACCGATCTTTCGCCTGTTAAAGGAGTTGTAAGTACCAGTGGAACTCACTTCTGAAGAAAAAATCATTCTTGAAGAGATTAAGATCAACCTTGCGACAATCAGTAAAGAGCGAAGCAAGCTCATCCCCATACTTCAATTTGTCCAATCAAAAATTGGTTATCTCCCCATGCCGGCGATCCATCTGGTCGCCGATCACCTGGGCATTTCACCTTCCGAGGTTTACGGAGTTGCAACATTTTATAATCAATTTCGGTTTAATCCGCCCGGCAGAAATCCAGTAAAGGTCTGCATGGGGACGGCCTGTCATGTAAAAGGCGGTGATGTTATCCTCGAAAATTTTGAAAGAAAACTCGAGATTAAAGAAGGCGAAACCACGCCGGACAGAGAATTCAGCATTGAAAGTGTTGCCTGCGCCGGGTGTTGCGCCCTGGCGCCGGTGGTCATCATGGGGGAAACCGTCCACGGCCATATGCAACCCAGCAAAGTGGAAGGACTGGTATTACGCGTTCGAATTGAAAAAGAAAAACAAGAACGGAAAAAACAAAAAAATGAACCCGGCCAATAAAGATCACGCCAATCATGAATATACCGTACTGCGGGAAAACGCCGAGAAAAAACGTCAGGCCTTTTTGAATGACCCTGTGCCCAAAATCCACATCGGCATGGCCACCTGCGGGATCGCTGCCGGCGCACTGGATACAAAAGCGGCCTTTGAAGAGGCCCTGGTCAGACACAATATCGATGCCCGGATTCATACGGTGGGGTGTATCGGCCATTGTTATACCGAGCCTTATGTGATCATCGATCATCCGGCTTCCGGTTTCCCGCCGGTATTCTATCATGAGGTAACCCCTGGAAAAGCCGGTATGCTCACCAAGCTCTTTTTAAAGGAAGGGGACCCCCGTTTTGAGCATGTCCTTGGTGCCACCGTGGAAAATGAAATGATCCCGTGGATTATGGATTTCCCCCGGTTTAATCTGGAAAAACGCGTTGTCATGGAAAAATGCGGGCGTATCGATCCGGAAGATATTGATGAGTATATTGCCGAGAATGGATATTCAACTTTAGCCGATATATTACACCAATCACCTGAAGAAATTATTCGGGAAATAATGGCCTCCGGCTTGCGGGGTCGAGGCGGGGCCGGGTTTCCCACAGGTCGAAAGTGGGAGATGGTTGCCAATGCGCCGAAAAATGACAAACTGGTCATCTGCAATGCGGATGAAGGTGATCCCGGCGCTTATATGGACCGCACCCTGCTGGAAAGCAATCCCCATCAGGTAATAGAAGGCATCATTATCTGCGCCTTTGCGGTTGGCGCTGCCAAAGCCATTGTGTATGTGCGGGCGGAATACCCCCTGGCGATTAAAATAATGACCCGGGCAATCCAGCAGGCAAAGGATCGCGGGCTTTTGGGGCATCATATTTTAGGCAGTTCCTTTGATCTTGACATCGAGATATTTCAGGGATCCGGCGCATTTGTTTGCGGCGAGGAAACAGCACTCATCCGTTCCATTGAGGGATTTCGCGGCATGGCAAAATACCGGCCACCCTATCCTTCGGAAAGCGGCCTCTGGGGAAATCCCACAGTCATCAACAACGTCAAGACCCTGTCCTCTGTGGTTCCTGTTTTAAGCAACGGTGCCGACGAATTCAAAAAAATCGGTACTGAAACCAGTCCCGGCACGGCAATCTTTTCCGTTGTCGGCAATGTGGTTCACCCCGGTCTGGTCGAAGTACCCATGGGGACGACCTTGCGAACACTCATCTTTGATATTTGCGGTGGAATCCCTAAGAAAAAAAAAATTAAAGCCGTTCAGATTGGAGGGCCTTCCGGGGGCTGTTTGCCTGAAACATTATTAGATACGCCCATCGATTTTGACTCTTTGGCCCAAACCGGTGCAATGATGGGTTCCGGCGGCATGGTTGTAATGGATGAAGATACCTGCCCGGTCGATGTGGCCCGTTATTTCCTCGAATTTACACAAAAAGAATCCTGTGGCAAATGTACGTTTTGCCGAATCGGCACCTTTCATTTGCGATCCATCCTGGAACGGATAACAAAGGGCGAAGGGCAGGAAGGGGATATAAAAAAGCTCCGGCAGTTAAGCGAAGACATCAAAAACGGATCTCTTTGCGGATTGGGGAAAACAGCGCCCAATCCGGTATTAACTTCCCTGCGGTATTTCATTGATGATTATGAGGCCCATATAAAAGAAAAACGATGTCCCGCTTTGATGTGCCGTCCGCTGATTGCATATTACATCGATCTTGAGAAGTGCGCCCGGGGCTGTGATGCCTGCGTTGGATGTTGTCCGGTGGAGGCGGTCTTTACCACCAAAAATCGCAAAAAAGCGATTGATCAAATTTTATGCGTCAAATGCGGTGAGTGTTTAGTTGCCTGTCCACCGGAATATGATGCCATCGTCAAAGTATCACCGCCGGAACTGGCACCGATTTTTGAACGCCCGCCGGAACCAGTTGACAAGAGTTCATAAAGGCATCAATAAATGATTACAATTTTCGTAGACAATAAAAAGCTGTCGGTCGAAGCGGGAACAAATCTTCTCAAGGCCTGCTTAGACCAAAATATTTATATCCCGAATTTATGCTATATTGAGGGGATGAGTCATCCACCGTCCTCCTGCCGCTTATGTTTTGTCGAAATCGAAGGAGAAAAAAACCCCATCCCGGCATGTACGATAAAAATTACCCGGGAAATCATTGTAAAAACAGACACCCCCGGCGTTCGGCAGCTCCAGAAAGCGGCCCTTCAGCTTCTTTTGTCAGTGCATCATGTGGACTGCCGACACTGCGCGGCCAACAGAAAATGCGCGCTGCAAACAATCGCCAAATTTTTAAACGTCGGATTAAAAACCAAAAACCTGGATCATTTCGTAAAGGAAATGGAAATTGATCAACGGCATCCATTTCTTGATTATTACCCGAACCGATGTGTGCTTTGCGGTCGGTGTGTCCATGTTTGCCGGGATCAAAACAAACAGGTGCAGTTAACCTTTGCCAAACGGGGATTTAATACGGTCATCAGTTTTTTTATAAACCCGGAAAACCCGCCACTCCAATGTGATGCCTGCCGTGCCTGTATCGAGGCATGCCCTGTTTCAGCGATTCTTCCTAAAATTTCAACATAGCCGGAGTTTTAAGAATCACCATAAAATGGATAAACCAACCCGCCCTAAAATAAATAAAAAAATCATTATTGCTTTACTATTTGCTACGGCCCTCTTGCTGGCAGCTGGCGCCTTAATGGATCTTTGGTATAACAGGGAAATGAAAAAAGCGGCCAGGCAACAGTTTAATGCGCAACAAATGGTCATTGCCCATAACATCAAAAATTCAATTACCGACAAAATTGACTTTTTAAAAAAAGAAATTCTTCTCACCAGTAAAAAAATACCAGCCGGCCCATTTGATCCGAGAATCGCGAAGACTTATATTTCTGAAAATCTTTACCGAGTATCTGAACGCGGTGTTCCTTTCATTGAAATTACCGATCTCCCTGCCAGGAAGTCTTATATTTACGCACTACACAGACAATGGTTTGAAAAAAAAGAACCGGTTGATAAAAAATTTGATGATCTTTTAAATTCTGTAAAATCATATAAAGAAAATGAAATATGGATATCTCCTGCTGGAATTGAGTCCTCAGGCATCATGTTGAAGATGGGCAGGTATATTTCCGGTTCCTCTCCAAAAATAATAATTTTTAAAATAAATATGTCCTGGTT
>CAZQLG010000111.1:0-8168 GCA_964594105.1 uncultured Desulfococcus sp.
AATTAAAATTTAATATTACAAGGTTTTATTACAATAATTATTTTAAAAAAGAAAGTTTTTAATAGTTTTTGATGTTTATTTTCGTGGAGCCCTCGTCAAACCGCTGGAGATATAGGGATCTCCGTTTCATGGGACACTGGCTCTGGCCTGTGTAACGGAAACCTTCAGGTTTCCATTGTTACCGCACCCTCAGGTTCGGGTTTTGGAGGCATAAATGCCCCCGCTACATTGTGTATACAATTTGCCGTTTTTTTGCCATCGCTGAAAATCCGTTTTGAAAAGGATAAAAAATTTTAAAGACAAAATCTAAGGGGTCCTGGCGAAGCGGAACCCAATGACAGTTTTATACCGTCATCCCCACATTAAAAAGTAAACAATCTGACTACATTTTTTATTTTTATTTGAATAAAAGAAGCAGCTCACTGTCAATTTAAACATATTGTTAACTATCCTGCGGTGGTCCCCAAAAATCGAACAATGTGCTAAGCTCTATCTCCTAACTGAAAAAGGAAAATGAAATGAGCAACCAGAGAAAACAGTACAAGCCTGAATTTAAAGCAAAAGTAGCATTAGCCGTATTGAAAAATGAAGAAACAGTAGCCGAACTGTTCAAACGGTTTGGTGTCCACCCAACGATGATCAACAATTGGAAAAAATCTCTTCGTGATGGGGCCGCTGATATTTTTGAAAAAAGGAAAAAAATTAAAAAAGAACCAGACACTCCGGTTGATGACCTGTATCGTGAAATCGGCAAGCTAAAAGTGGAACGGGATTTTTTGTCCAGAAAGCTCAACTTTTAAGTCCTCAGCAGCGCAAGGAAATGGTTGAGCCCACAAATAAGGATATCGGTATTGCGAATCAATGCCGCTTCAAAACAGACAATCCCCGAAATCGTTTAATGCTCGAATTAAAAAATATAACTGCTGATGAAAAATATTTCCGATCGGTTATACCCGTGCAAGACAAGTTGTTAAAAAAGCAGGCAGAAAAATCGGAGTTGAAATCAGTCCACATGATCTCAGGCGGCATGCAGCGACATATGCAAGCCGATCAGGAGCGCCCATTGAAATTGTCAGCAAAATTATTCTCAGGCATGCTAATCTTTCCACCACCCACCGATATTTAGGCAAAGTAAGCGATTCTGAGGCGATGCGATGGATTGAAAACATATTCAGTTAATGGTAAAAAAAACCAGGGTTGGGTTTCATTCAGCCTCGGTTTTATCGTTTTAAAACAATACTCTCGATTTCCAATATATTGTATGCCGGAATAATAAAGAATACTGACTTTACTTATCGATAGAGCTCACCTCTGAAATATTTTGCAATATTGAAGGTTTTGCCGCCAGTCAATTTAGGAAGCCCCGGATGCCCACTTTAAAATCCCCCACCCGTGGCCATCGGGGAGAAACTCTATTTAACTTGACGTATATTATAGTTTCCATAAGGGACTTGGACGATTTGGATCTCAATTCCGTTATTATTAAGATCAAATGAGTCTCCTTGAAATAATGTGGCTGGTTCATTTGAGTAAATAAAATAGATTTCATAAGGACCATTTGGGACATAAACCATTTTTTTACCATGCGGCTGTATTGATAGGTTTTTGCCTTTCCAATAGTTTTTCCCTTTCCATCCCAATCTGAGACCGGCCTTTACAGAAAAATTATTTGGGTTTTTGATACGAACAGGATTATTTCCACTAAGTACGCTTGAAAAAAAAGGAAGATTTTTTTCGATTTCATTATTTTTAACAGCGAATACACGCATATCTTCTGAATCAAAAAAAGTACATGACGATGTCTCACTTAATTCAAAATCGAATATACGAACCTTGTCTTTTCTTATAAATTCATCAGTCCATATATAGTAATTTATGTTTCGTTTTAATATGTCAAGTAATTCTGAATCGTAAGAATTGGCATAAAGTATTTGCAATTCATTGATACTTGGAAATCGCCAGGATGAAATAGAACTATCTTTATCGTTAAGCTTTTTTATAAATTTTGCAGCATCCTCCCAACAAATATTTTGGTTATCATTTGTGGTCCATGATAAATTCGTTATAGGATCACAATAATATTCTCTTTTAGTAAAATAATAAATAGCCAAACAACTAATAAATAGACAAGCAACTTTTAATATTTTCGATTTATTTATCATGCTCATTCCTTTCAAACATTATAAAAACTAATAAGCATTTTTTGGATATTTTAGTAAATGACTTACACGAAATCAAAATCTATTTCTTGTTTTGTCAGCAATTCATAGTGAATCCAGAAAGCCCCAGATTTTACCTTATTTGTTAACTGCTTTTCGCGATGTTTTTATCTGCTAATTTATTCTATCAGGAATAAGGCATTGTTTTTAATGACTTAATGTATTTCAAGAATCAGCTTGTATGTCAAGTTTTAACAGGCCCTTTATATTGTAGGGGTGTGTCTGTGGTTTTTTTGAATTTCGATAGGTCGTAGCATTGGAGTCGATATTTGATTATGCCATGAAAGAAAATCTTGGTGAGAAGCATTCCAAAACAAGTGCTCACCATTAAAACCCTCACTCCCACCAGTGTATCTTGCAATAGCCAGTCGAAGGTTTCACAAAAATTCGGTAAAAAATTTTAACCCATATGTTGTATCTCATCACAATGAAGAATGCTGACCACAATTATCGAATAGTGCTCACCTCTGAAATATTTTACAATATTGAAGGTTTTGCCGCCAGTCAATTTAGGAAACCCCGGATGCCCACTTTAAAATCCCCCATCTGTGGCCATCGGGGAGAAGCTCTATTTAACTTGACGTATATTATAGTTTCCATAAGCTACTTGGACGATTTGGATCTCAATTCCGTTATTATTAAGATTAAATGAGTCTCCCTGAAATAGTGCGTCTGGTTTGTTGGAGTAAATAAAATAGATTTCATAAGGACCATTTGGGACATAAACCATTTTTTCACCATGAGGCTGTATTGATAGGTTTTTGCCTTTCCGCCCCGATCTGAGACCGGCTCCTACTAAAAAATCATTCGGATTTTTGATACGAACAGGATTATTACCATAAAGTTCGCTTGAATATGAAGGGAGATTTTTTTCTTGTAAATTTTTCTTTTGATGGTCGTTTAATGAAAAGTCTCCTATCATCTGCTTTGTTGTATTTGAAATAGTCGAACCCAACTTAATGTCATTTTGTCTATATTTTGAAAGGTTATATGCTTTCCTCGTTTCTTCTTTTAATTTTTCTTCAAGTTTCTCAATATCGATTGAGTATCTTTTCATATCATGCCAAATTGATTCTGCGTCAATAAAATCAGAACCTATACCTATTAAGTCGTGAGGAGACTTCTTAAGCTTCTTATTTATCTTGATATTAAAGTTATCACTATAGTAATCACCAATAACACAATAAAGAACCTTTTTGCTTCCATACTCGCTAATTAAATGATTTATACTTACAATAGGATCTGTTTTTTTATGCTTTGAATCTGTTGATTTCGAAATCTTTTTGAAATCTGAGTTTTTTTTAATTACAATAATATTATTATTCATTGTCATTTGTAGATCATTCATTTCAAGAATAATATCCAATATCTGATCCCATGGAGTAGGATTTTTGATAGAGATAGTGACAGTTCCTTCGACATCATTAGCAACGGCAAAATCCTTACCGCTGGCTTCTTGTAGTATTCTAAAAATATTTTTTATATCAGTATTATAAAAATCAAGAGCAATTTTTTGACCAGCATACGTTTTTTGCTCATTTGACCTTATCGCTTCGATATTATTGTAATAATTTGATTTTTTGAATGACTTTTTCGTGATAATTTTGTTTGTCTGTTTGATAAATCGCCCGCTTTTCACAACTGCATATTCCCCTGTTAACAAATGAAAATCAGCGAAAGGTACTGATAATTTACCAACATTAATAACCATATCATTCTCAATATACGTATATTGACCGTCACGAATAGTTAGGCTTGCCCCACCAGTAAAAACAATTTCACCTTTTTCTTCCTCAATGTATACTGGTATTGGATTCAGCCCTAATGACATAGCCGTTATTTTAGATTTTTCAATAATTGTCTGATCTGGAACCATATTTTTGTTATCAAGATTTCTGCCGATCAAGATTGAAGGGCAAAATAAAATCAGTACAAAAAATAAAAAAGAATAACGGCATAAATTCATTCTATTTCCTTTTTTTCCTTATCAGGCAAATACAGATATTTAAGCTAATTACCTACGTTAAAATTTATCATTTTGGATAAAATATAGTTTGATGCTTGCACAAAGGAGCCATTCGGAATTTTTTCGTAAATACCAGCGTACGCAACACAAATCGCCCTCACCCTTGATCCATAATCTTTCGCCGGTGATTCTTTTAATTTTTTCATCAGCATATTCGTAGGCTTCGCGGATGGATATACGAATTTATTCAGTCAACTTATAGCTTGGCAAAAAAATAATCAAATTAGCCATTTATATTTTCTATCCAGCATATTCTAACTTTTTTATGAGAATATTCCTATAATATCAAATAAAAATAACATGATTTTTGAATAGTGCGCACTGCGAATAATCAGCATCCCACTGCATAATGCAATAGCTATGCGAAGGTCTTTCAAAAATTACCTTCAGTCCCAGATATTGTATCTGCCTCAAAATCAAAAAATCTCCCCTTATTATCGATAGTCCGCGCTTTTAAAAATTCCTGTATTTGTGAAGAATAATATACAAAGTGCTCGCGAAATAATAGGTTCCATTAGTCCTTTCCTTTTTCCCGAGCCAGATAACACATCACCTGCTGGGAGGCTACATCCGAATGAATGATTAGCCCCGCCTCACGGGTGTCCGCCACTTTGACCACATGTGCCAGGTGGCCGTCCACCGGGCTGAGCGCTTCCAGCATGTTGGGCTGATCGATAAACCACTGGCGATTGAAAATTACTTCGGACTGCTCCGGATAAATGGCCATATAGAAAATTCTCGTTTCAATAAGATCATGAAAAAAATGCGTGCCAAAAGACAGATCCGGAATCAAATTTCCGTCCCGGTAGCTGATTTCCGCAATTGCCGCGATGTGATTGATTTCCGAAAAATTAACGGCCACACCCATGGCCGGCGTATGGGTCCCCCATCGGCCCGGCCCCAAAAGCAAGGTTGGATTTTTTTCCTGGTCAGCAATGGTCCTGTTCAATTTGCCGATTAAGCGGGCCACACTGTATTTTTCAGAAAGGGACAGGCGAGTATAAGGTTCTGAATCGACCAAAATAACCATTGAGATGGGTTGGGCGACATTGCCGCCCATAAAACGTCCATTCATGCGGATAACGATATCCTGATCGCTTATGGATTCAGGCAGAGGGCTTCTGCCGCCCATACCAATCGTCTGGAATGGACGACACTGGAGCAGATTGATCTGCATGTTTTCAGTCTGGTTAAAGTTCACTGTAAATTCTATGTCCACCGGATGTCGATAAACTTTTTTTAGCCGGCTGAGCATGCCACGCATCACGTCAATAAAAGGCGTTGTTGTCAGAAACGGGTCAAAGGTCAAAATCCGTTGATCTTTTTCCGGACGGCCCATATCCTGAAGTGCCTGGATAGCTTCAGTATCTCGAATGGTCAGCAGATCGATACGGGCGGGGACATTTTTCTCCATCAAAGATTCAAAGGGTGCGCTTTCGATATGGTTTTCTTCAAGGTTCAGCAAGTCAACGGAATGCTGTGAAAATCTCCGGATATCTTTCATGCCTGCCAGGGGCTTTACCAAAGGGTCATCCATGGCAATAATTCGCGGATAATCATCCTCCACACGGTCCACAGCCCGGGTCCCCAATCCGTAAACCAGACGGATCATACCCGCTTTCGGGTCCATGCCTTTTTTCCATACAAACGGATTGTGTGAAAGCCCCACTCCCGCCATTTCCGGGAAAAAATAATGATTGTGGTACGCCCCGGAAACCCGCTGTACCAGCAGAGCCATCCGTTCGTCCATTTGGTCAAGACCCCGCTGAAGGCGGTAAGCTAAGGCATCTTCATTCATGGCGCTGGCAAAGACATGACGCACCGCGTCCTCGAATTTTTCGTATCGTTTTTGCGGAGGGCCCTGATTTACACAGAAAAAGCTTTCATATTTTCCGGCAAACGCACTGCCAAAAGCGTCTTCCAGCAGGCTAGACGAGCGGACAATAATGGGAGACTGTCCGAAATATTCCAGCATCAATTGAAACTGTTCAGTAATTTCCTCGGGAAACACTCCGGTCAGCATGCGTTCCCGAAGCTCTGCGGCCCGGTCAAAATATCCTTCCCGGGTTTTGTGACCCATGAAAAGTTTCCACCAGCCGTTCTGAACGATATAGGAATAAAACACATCCGAACCGATATAGAAGGAATCATGATGCTCCAGAACATCGGCCCATTCAAAAGTCGTATCATCGGAAAGAATTTTTCGTGCCAGCAGCATCCCAACAGATTTGCCGCCGATAAATCCGGAACCGATAAGCCGCACCTTGATCCTTAAGAGATCATCCAGGGTCATGTGTTCCCGGATCAGGGACAGGATTTTTTTGTTCCGGGTCAGCAACAAACGACTGAGCTGTTCCACCATGTCCTGTTTTTCCTCGACAAGAGCTTCGGATTCATTGAGATCACGAGCCTGAATAAACAAACGGTCCCAATAATCCAGGTGCCGCTGGGCCACGCCAGTTTTATAACTGGAAAGATGGGTGAAAAGCTCCGTTGCGTCCACGCTGTTGATCACTGGCTGAAGGCTGTTTTTCTGCTTAATATGGGGGAAAAACATGGTGGGTGAATACCGATGCTGGACTTTTACCGGATGGATGCATACCTGGCCTTTATAGTTATATACATCAATAAGCACCTGGGTGATTTCACGGATCCGTGCAATGGCCTTAAAGGAATGCCGATCCCGAAGAATAGCGAAATAGGCGATGGTATTTAATTCGTAGAGATACGGACAGGTGATGGAAAAAAAATCGCCGATCATCAGATCCGTGGCCCACACGTACAACAGATCCGACAGGGAATCAAACACATAGCAGACGTTTTTACCTTCCTGCGTGATGATGTTATGCACCTGCGAGGAAAAGGACTCAAATCCTTTTTCCACATTAAGCCGGTATATTTTCAGATTGTTGCGTTCTTCAAGCAATGCCACATGGCGGGCGAATCGGAAATAAACTACCTGCTCGTTGTTCGCCAGGGAACTGTTAACAAACGAGGACACCAGCCGCTGATAGTCATCGATGACGTCCACCTGCCAGACCACGTTGTCGCCACGCCGCAGGTGGTCGATAATCATGTCCAGACTTTCCCAGCCTGTGCTGACCTCGGAATATAAAGCCATGGGATATGCTCCTTCTTCTATGTTAAGTCGCCTGTGATCATAGCCCATCGGCGTTTTTAATTCAAATACAAATCCCGGACAAGTAAAAGGCTTCTCTGTCATGTAATGTTATCTACTTCGCTTAAGTTGATAAATTTGAACCTAACTTAATCAAACTGGATAACAAAAAAAAAATAATTGGAAAGATTTAACGGATCAGTCTGACGGCAAATCGATATTTCTTTCCGATCCGGGCCGACAATGGCGGTGTCCAGATACATGGGCTGGAAATCCCTGGATTGCTCACGGTCCGGAATCGCGGCATCCAGGCCGCAGATTTCAGAAGAAAACGCGTACATGCCTGGCCGTCCGCCGACAACACCCGGCCTTAATTTCTTGCGGTCCTGGGCCATAAAAAGGGAGTGATCGGGCAGGCAACCGATGACGCAGTTCGGTCCGTCGATGATGAGTCGGCGGCAGGTGTTCTTCAGGTGTTTTAAAAAACTGCTGTCAGGATGTTTTTCAATGTCCTGCTCCTGAAGTGGGGTGATAATATGCTTGTATGCGTCAATTCCAAATCCGAGTTTGGAGATCACATAATGAAGAATATGCGTAAAAACAACGGAGTCCGACTGGAATCCAGTATAACCTGGAAACCCGCGGGTGGACAGAAATTCTTTGATGGGCATGAATGCGGTGTTTTCACCGTTGGTCATTGTTGCGTAGCCCTGAACAAAAAAGGGATGGCAGGCATAATAGATTAATGTCATAGTTTGTATTTTGTCATGAATCCGATGTCCATCATGAAAATATCTAGCCGCTT
>CAZQLG010000112.1:0-8101 GCA_964594105.1 uncultured Desulfococcus sp.
GCATATTGTGACACAAAAGAGCCGGTATTTTTCAGAATAAAGTGCAATACAACAATTGGAAGGACGGAAATATTACCGATGAGAACGAATCTGATAGATGGGAAGGTCGGGTTATCCCAATTCATGAGGGTGGCAATCCTTTTGGTGAAAAAATGGCTGTATTTCATGTTGAAAGAACTGATGTCGAGGAAACTGATGATGTCCCTGATATTTCTGGCACCCCTACAGATGAAAATACAAAAGGGGATTCTTGGGAGAGAAAATTTGAGGGTAGGAAGCTTTATCGGGTTTTGGGAGAGTTGTGGCGTAATGAGGTAGTAGAACCAGGCAAACAAAGCCCTAAAGTTAGAGGGGATGAGGTTGAATCTACGGTATATTTTATAATTGATGCGGAAGGATCGAAACTTTGTGGTCCTGATTTAATTGATGCAGGAAAATGGCTCTGGTTTAAGCCAGAGGTAATCATGGCATTATCCCATAGGAGAGGTGGCAATCTATCATTTTATACACAGCAAACCGGAGCAGTAGCTTGTTCATATGGCAATGGCGTTCATTTTGGTGTGAATGAGCTAGGTTATGTGAACGTCTATGCAAAAGATGTAGGCTTACTTCCTGATTGGCAACAACAAATATGGGCTGGATATAACATCACACCTGAAGGTGGTGTCTCTGCCGAACTACTGGCTTCTCAGGTAAGGGCAAGACCCGCAGAGACACAAGCACCTGAAGAATTTTTGTCACGCGCAATTGAGGACGTAAATAAGTTGTCTTTAGCAAAGCTTGGAATAAAAATCTTCAGAGAGCATGAAGCTATTCCTGACTTAATTACAAGAACACATAGATTTAGAGCTATTGACGAAGCCTCTTTTTATTCTCTGGCAAAAGATTTAGCACGGTTGATAGCTGACAATTTAGATGCAGATGCTATGCAGAGTATTGTTCCTCCACCTAAAAAGACAAAGTGGGGGTCACTAAAATCATTGGAAAACTTATTAGCGTCTCAATACGATAGAGAATTGATAAGGAAAATGACCGCTGCTCTTGTCGGTATTTATGAATTAAGGCATGCAGATGCACATTTGCCAAGCAGCAAGATAGAAGATGCTTTTAAGTTGATTAATATTGACAGGTCTCAACCGTTTGTACATCAAGGCTGCCAAATGTTGCATCAAGTTGTTTCAAGTATCTATGGTGTAGTAGAAGGATTAAACAGGTGGCCAAGTGAAAAAGCCTCTAACAATGCAAATTAACTCGGACTGGGAAAAGCCGCGCCGCTTCGCTATGCGCCTTTTCCCAGCCGGTTATTTGCGGCGTTAGCCTTGGAGTAATGAAATGGGATTAGCAGAATGGTTCAGCACGCTACGCTCAAATATTCAGGTCAAGGACGGTGGAACAATCTCATCACGTTACAAAGCGATTACACGCCGACTCAATACTGATTTCTGGAGTACAACATCTGATACCTCTCACAGCCTCTATGTTGGGTCATACGGGAGAAACACTGCTATTCAAGGGTTCAGTGACCTCGATATGATTTTTCAACTGCCATATTCTGTGTACGAAAGGTACAATGGTTATATCGGAAATGGGCAATCCGCTCTGCTACAAGTGGTGAAGGTATCTATTGAGAAGACCTACTCAAAGACAAGTATCCGAGGAGACGGCCAGGTTATTCTTGTTCCATTCACAGATGGAATTGTCTTTGAGGTCGTGCCGGGGTTCATCAATAATGATGACAGTTATACATTCCCTGATGCTAACAACGGTGGTCGCTGGCGAACAACAAACCCTAGGCCGGAAATCGCGGCTATCAGATCCAGAAACAGCGCTTGCAATAGCAATTTGATCCCACTGTGTCGAATGATGAGGGCGTGGAAAAGAAAGTGGGATGTCCCCATCGGCGGCCTTCTCGTAGACACACTTGCATATCAGTTCATAATTGGATGGGAGCACAAGGACAAATCTTACGTCTACTACGACTACATGTGCCGTGATTTTTTCCGCTTCATGGCCGACCAAGACAAAGAGCAGACATATTGGAAAGCCCCCGGAAGTGGCCAGTATGTTTATGGGAAAGGGCTTTTCCAGTGGAAGGCCACAAGATGCTATAATATTGCGCGGGAAGCGATTGAACACGAAACGGCTACACCCAAAAGGGAGTGGTCGGCTAAGCAGAAATGGAGGGAGATTTTTGGAACCTCATTCCCAGACTAATGACACATCTGATTCTCGAGCCATTCTCGAAGGGCAATTACGGGAATGCTTTGGGCGAGTAGTTTATTCTCACAAAACACATGAAAAATGTGCTGACCTTCTTCTGACGCGCCTCTCAAAGATCAAACTGTGGCAGATCATACTCTCGGCAATTACAACAGGTGGGTTTGTAGCTTCCGTTTTCGGAGCTGGCAAGATAGGTGCTTTGGTAGGGGTTCTTGTATCAACTATGCTGCTGGCGCTGAACGCGTATACAAAAAATTACGATTTAGGCGAACTCTCTCAGAAACATAGGCAGGCAGGGGCGGATCTTTGGATAATTCGTGAAAAATATCTTTCATTGATAACAGACCTTCGAATGGGTGAAAAGCCCATCGAAACACTCCAGACTGAGCGAGACGATCTTCTTGAGGAGCTTCATTCTGTCTATTCAGGAGCTCCAAGCACCACATATCAAGCATACAAAAAGGCTCAAAAGGCACTACAAGAGCTTGAAGACATGACATTCTCCGATGAAGAAATTAACGCCTTTCTCCCAAAAGAACTTAAGAGAGGCTAACAAATCACTGGTGCCGACCCAAAAAACCGGGCGGCACAGTTCCAACGTTCGCCAAAGAAATGAGACCACATCCATATCATAAAGGTATTCTGCATGAATGATGGAGATAGCAAAAATACGGATAAAATTATCCGCCTTGTCGAGTACCTTACAGCCCTTGCCAGAATCAACGCTAAAATTGTCCGCACCCTCGACGAATACAGAAAGACACTGTGGATTCATGACATCCCTAATGAACAAAAATATTGCTTTACTCAAGCTTGGGGCCAGGAAGAAGAACAGGATACTGATGTATGGATAGAAATTAAAAAATTCCCAGAGCCAGAACTCCCTAAAATCCCAGCAAAATGCATGGACTGGGTAAAATGGGAAACACTCAGGAATACGAAAGATCTTCCAGAACTTCATGATTCCATAGTTGTTGAACGTACTGAAGAGGATAAAGAGACAGGTGAAAAACACACATTTACCGACACCCTATATCTTGAAAATAGCCCTGATATTCAACAAATATGGGATGATTACCTTGAAAAGCAGTGGATGCCATGGACGGAAGTGTACAACCGGTACGCCAGCGTACAAAAGGTTTATGCATCGCTGTTCCACATTTATCAAGAACAACAAAAGCTTGGAGAACAATACGAACTTGTATTTTGCAAGGGGCTGCTAAACTGGAAAACCCCAAGTGGCCATGAGGCCAAAAGGCATATTATTATTGCCAAGGCATCCCTTGAATTTGAACCTCATCTCGGAAAGTTCACGGTTAAACAGGCAATTGACGGAGAACAAGTTGATATCGAGCTTGATATGCTCGATGTCCAGGATCAACCTCAAAATGTCCGTCAATTAATTGAATTAGGCCGCAATACTATCGGTGCAAATCTCTGGAGCCGACCAGACATTGATTCTGCTCTCTCCTCTATCGCAAATTCATTGGCTGACAGCGGTCAGGGTGAATATCACCCTGACCGGTTGAAACCCGAGCATAAATCATTAACCAATAAGCCAATTATTGAATTTGCTCCTGCATTAATTCTAAGAAAACGTTCCATGCGTGGCCTGGAACAGCTTCTTCTTTCTATTAAAGAACAGGTTGAAGCTGGCGAGATAATCCCCGATGAATTTCTTGATCTTTGCGAAAGTCTTTCCGAGAAAAACGGCGAAGGAAGGGAAGATGACACATCCCCCCAGAGTCTTCAATCTGAGGAAGAGATTTATTTCCCCTTACCTGCAAACGAGGAACAACGGCGAATAATCCGAACCCTTGAGAGACAAAAAGGCGCTTTAGTTCAAGGACCACCCGGTACCGGGAAATCCCATACAATCGCTAACCTTATTTGTCATCTTCTGGCTACCGGAAAACGAGTATTGGTTACGGCCAAAACACCTCGGGCATTGCAAGTTCTCCATGACAAATTGCCCTCTGAGATCAAACCACTGTGCATAAATCTTCTTGGTCAAGGTACTGAAGAGCGAGAATCCCTTGAAAGAAGTGTTACAGGAATTTTGACACGCCTCGACAGAAGAGAAGAGACAAACAACGGTTCACGAATCCATTCTCTTGAAGGCCGAATCGATGGGAATCGGAGGGATAAATCTGAAACTGACAACAAAATAATGGCGTTACGCGAGTCTGAAACTTTCACGCATAATATCGCCGGTCAATATTCAGGCACCGCAGCCCAAATAGCAAGAGATTTACGCAAAGACACTGAACAATATGCCTGGTTCACGGACACTCCAACTCCAGAAGACTCCCTTCCATTAACCCATGAGGAAATTAGTTCTTTATGCAAAGATATCGTTGATATCGATTCGGAGATAGAAAAGGAACTCAGTCTTACCTTACCTGACTGTGAAAGATTACCAGAAGGGAAGTCTGTCAGAGTTGCTTTCCAAAAAGAATCTAAAGCACTCAAAAAATCAGAAGAAGGCAAAGAAAGGCTTAATAGTCAAGAAGGGAAAGCACTTATCCATGCTGGAAAAGAAAAAGTTGAGGCTCTACTTCAACTCCTGGCCGATTTTGCCGCTACAAGTAAAACCGTTCGACAACGTCCAATGCCGTGGGTCGAAAAAGCAGTCTATGATGTTTTGACCGATAGAGACACCCCATGGAAAGAACTGCTGAGGATTTCCACGCATCATGCTAATGACTTACATGGGCTTGCCACCCAAGTTGACAATCTTGATGTGAGTATCCCACAAGATATGGACCGGAAGAAAGTTCTTCATGATGCGAAAGCCCTTAAAAACCACTTTGATTCAGGAGGAGGTGCCGGTGTTTGGCTATTCAAGCCAAAGACAGTTCGGGAACATGGTGACCTGATCGGAAAGGTCAAGGTTGACGGTCAGAATTGTGACAACTCGGATACCCTGTTGAAACTCATTAACTACCTTACCGTAGACCAGGAACTGAACTATGTATGGTCGCTCTGGGAAGGGAAAGCTGTTCGTCTCACTGGTCCCTTCCCCTTGCAAGTTGCGGAAATAGATGAACTGCATGAAGCATTGGAAAATATTATCAATATGTATGGTACGCGTGAAGATGTAAAAGAAAAACACAAACTGATTTCTGGTTTACGTGAGCCGCGCTGGGAAGATATCTCTTCAGTAGATTCCTTGACGGAAGACTGCCGGATTGTTCTTGCTCAAATCGATTACATCTCAATCAACAGCAAAATAGTACAGCTTCAAAACAGTTTGGCCGATTATGCCACACGAAGTAATGCTCATCTCATCAATGGTCGTATTTCAAAGGCATTCCAGGAAAGAGACTCTGACTTATTTTGCAAATTACTTGAGGAGGCAGAAGCTCTTCGCGAAAAAGCTGAAAATGTAAATAAAAAAAGGCAGTTGATTGGAAAACTTGCAGAAACAGCCCCAAACTTGGCTGGACAGCTAGCCCGTTGCAGTGAAACCCAACTGTGGTCCGAACGCCTCAATCAACTGCCTCAGGCATGGGCATGGGCTCA
This sequence comes from uncultured Desulfococcus sp., assembly GCA_964594105.1. GTDB lineage: Bacteria > Desulfobacterota > Desulfobacteria > Desulfobacterales > Desulfosalsimonadaceae > SURF-3. The sequence continues at coordinate 5,746 of CAZQLG010000112.1, forward strand.
GGGCACTTCATGGCTTACTGATTTTTTAAATGCAGACCTTGACAGTCTTGAGAGGCATTCCGCAAGACTTGATGAAGAAATCCGAAATGGCCTGGCAGAGCTGGCATCGGTAAAAGCATGGCAATTTTGCTTTACCAGAATGCAGGAGGAACACAGAAGACATTTGATGTCCTGGCAACAGTCAATAAAAAAATTGGGGAAAGGGACAGGTAAACATGCTCATACCCATAGAAAAAATGCACAGAGACATCTAAATGAATGTAGGGATGCGGTTCCGGCTTGGATTATGCCCTTACATCGTGTTTACGAAACTGTTGATGCCGGTGCCGGAATCTTCGATGTAATTATCGTAGACGAAGCATCACAGTGTGGCCCGGAAGGACTCCCATTGATGTACCTGGGGAAACGGGTTCTTGTTGTCGGGGATGACAAACAGATCAGTCCAGAAGCTGTTGGTGTCAACCGGGAACAAGTTCAACAGTTGATGCGAAATTATCTCTATGATTTCGAACATGCAGATTCATTCGATGTTGAAAGCAGTTTGTTTGACCACGGTCGGATCCGTTTTAGTAATAGGATAAGTTTGCGTGAGCATTTCAGGTGTATGCCCGAAATAATCCGATTCAGCAATGACCTGTGCTACCGCACAGACCCTCTTATCCCACTTCGTCAATATCCTCCAGATCGGTTAGACCCTCTCAAAATTACGACAATTCAAAATGGTTATCGAGAAGGCACAGGGAACCGGGTAATTAACCGCCCCGAAGCAGATGCGCTTGTTGGAGCTATAGAGAAATGCTGCATGGATGACCGATATCAAGGCATGACCATGGGAGTAATAGTGCTCCAGGGGGAAGCGCAAGCCTATCATATTGAGGAAAAACTTCTCCAAAAAATCGGAGCTGAAGAAATGGAAAATCGAAGGCTCATTTGTGGTAACCCATATAGTTTTCAAGGTGACGAACGTGACATCATCTTTTTGAGCATGGTTGCTGCTCCAAATGAGAGAATAGGTGCAATGACCAAAGCATCAGATCAAAGAAGATTCAATGTTGCGGCCAGTCGAGCGCAAGATCAAATGTGGCTTTTTCATTCCGCCACAATGAACCATCTTAGTGAGCAATGTTTCAGAAGGCGCCTGCTCGAACATTTCTTGAATCCAACAAGCCACATCTCGCAAGCTTTATGTGAAGATGCAGAGGAATTAAGGAAAAAGGCTTTTCTGGCTAATAGAATGATAGAAAAAGCCCCAGCCCCTTTTGATAGTTGGTTTGAAGTAGATGTTGCTCTTCAAATCGCCGGAAATGGATTTAGGGTCATCCCACAATATGAATTTGCTGACAAAAGAATAGATTTAGTTGTTCAGGGTGAAAAATCGCAGCTTGCTGTTGAGTGTGATGGCGACTTCTGGCACGGTGCCGATGCATACACCGCAGACATGGAAAGACAACGAAAGTTGGAAAGGTGCGGATGGAAGTTTTTTAGAATCAGGGAAAGCCGTTATTACGCTGACCCGGAAAAAGCTCTCGAACCGCTCTGGTCACTTTTGGAACAGATGGGAATACTGTCACTGACCGCCACCTTTAAACAAGACACAGAACCAGAAAATGATAATGGCTTTGACGATGAGGATGAAGTAACTGAAGAGCCTGAAGAAAGCTCAATATCTTTGGAAGAAGATGAAGTGCCAGAGGAACCATCCAAACAACAGAATTTGTGGATAGATCGTGGAATTTCCGATATCCCAGAAGACATTCATCAGGCCATTAGGGTTAAAGCCGATGTGATCTGTAGAGCAATCATTCAGGTTTTGGAGCAACGCCCGAAATTCTCCAGCGTAAGAGAGAACGTCTCTACATACATCCTGAAACTATGGAATATCCGGTCCAGAGGTAAACCACGAGAACAATTTGCCAAACGTGTTGACCAGCAGATAGCAATAATGGATAGGAAGGGATACGTAATCATTTACAAGAGCAAAAATGAGAGGGTCAAGCTTGGGTGGGTAAGGTACCAAGATAATTAAACAAAAATGGCGAACAAGGCGCTGCACATTGACCGCAAGGGGCGCGGGCTTATTGCCTGTTGCTCCTTCTGGTGTTTCAGGTGGTTGTTGCAATCGTTGAGTCCCCTTGCGGCAAGTGAGCTCAGTCGTTGAACTGAACCGCTGACGCGGAGCCTCCAGCACGCAATTTATCGTCGAGTTTCCACTCCCTTCCACTTTGTAAATTCCTTCCTATTCCGTTATTATACCTCCAGGACAATCATTTCGATTGTCTGGTCAATTTAGATTTTATGGAGGTAGGTGTTGAATAACTATTTATTTCACCGCCTATTTTTCAAGATAAAATACCTC
>CAZQLG010000113.1:0-8093 GCA_964594105.1 uncultured Desulfococcus sp.
ACAATGATCATCTGATAATAATAAAGATATTTAAAATAAAATTACATAAAGGAGCAACCCATGCCGATATATGAATTTCAATGCGCTGATTGTAGTGAAAAAAAGAAAATCCTGTTTAGAAGCAATGATGAAAAAGTTGAAATGAAATGTGATAAATGCGGGTCTGAAAACCTGCAAAGGGTTTTAAGTTCGACCAACTTTTCCATACCCGGCGGTTCCGGCTCAGATGCCTCAAAAGCCACTTGCCAAAGCCATGCCTGTTCCGGCGGGTCCTGTGCGACTTACAATATCCCCGGACCCCGATAGGACGCAAAAATTCATCCTGGACGATGAGCGAAATTGGTGATCGGGATTCTTTCCCGACAAATGAACACCTCATGTCAACCGGCAGATTTTGGCGCCGGGAAAGAAATCCAGCCTACCCATCAAAATTTATTTATTGATACTGCCGTATTATCCTGCTCGCTTCTTCAACCGCAAAATCTATCAACTTCAGACACTGGCTCTTTCCTTGAATAAACGCCTGAAAATCATCCCAGCTGGAAAACTTTTTTCCAGTAATAGCCTGACACTCAAATGACCCGGCAATTTCCGCGAATTTTTTCACTACCTGTTTCCCTGCGTTAAACGGTTCCCGGGTTCCGAACGGACGATCAACCAGCAGGTTGACATGCCCGACACTAAAGCCTTTAATTATTTTCCAATAAGACATATCTCTCACCGACAATCCCAGCAACAGGTTTATTCCCGTTATGGCACCCACCAGCGCACCGCAGACACCGCCGGATAATCCCACCCCGCCGTCAAACACAAATGAAAGATTTTCAAGACGTTTGTTGCCGATACCTGTATTCTCACGAATACCCTCCAAAACAGCCTTGGCGCAGTGAAGCGGTTTCCCGGCTTTGTCCGTGGCAGAGTTATCCGGTGAAGCAGCCGGCTTTTGATTCGTCTGATAAAAAAAACGCATGGAACCGCGAATATGCCGGAAGCATCCGGCCAGACGGTAGATTGTTAAAAAATATTTGAGCTGACCCAATGTAGAATAAAAGTCAGTTCGCGTCCGCCCCCGGCAAAATGAAGATCCATAGGTTTTTTCAAACCAATCAACATATTCACCGACCTGGAGCAACACTTTCTTTTCAGCCGACACCCCACTTTCTGCGATCTCTGATTCATGGTCCAGCGCAATCCCCAGGGCACCGCCGGAAACAACCCCGCAGGTGGAACCACAGGCAACGCACCCGCCTTCCAGACCGGTAACCGCCTTTATTAAATCATTATCCTGGCTGCCGGTCATATCCTGGAAAACTTCCAGGGTGGCCTGAGCTCAGTTTAAATCTTTTAACAAGCTGAATGCGGCGCGGCGGCCCCAGTAATTTTCTTTTTTCGGATTATCGTTGATATTCATGCTATTCTCCTTTTTTTAAAACATCATATCTTTTTTTGCACAAAAAATAAATTAATTACAGGCGGCTCGGTCAAATTAAGCAGGGCAAGTCATCAGGCAATAATGTCGAAAAAATCATTAACAGATGACAAACTCGTAAAAAGTCGGATTCCGATGGCAACGAAAAAAGATCCACCAATCTCATAAAATTGGCGAGGCGCGCAAATCCTGAGTGATGATTTGTACTTAGCGTACTATGAAAAAACGAAGGATGTAGCGCAACAAAGAATTCGGACTTTTTACGAAGCCATCAACAGATGATTCAAAGCGATCGGCACTACACCAGATAAATACTGTAATTCACGCGTCATCGACTAAAGAATTCCAACACATCGGTTTTCCCGAATTTATTAAAAATATACCAATAGCCCCATATTTTTTATTGACATGGCACCTATTCCTTTTTAATCATGATAAGCAATCGATAATTAAAGATTTTATTCTTTCAATGTTAAATTCTAAAGGTGATTATTTTGAACACTCTACTTCTTGCAGCCATCATGTTGGGCGGGTATGTCATTGCGTACTTCACCTATGGCAGATTTTTAGGCAAAAAAATCTTTAAACTGGCCGCAGACAATGTATGCCCGTCCCATGAGTTGCAGGATGACATCGATTTTGTACCGACCAACAAACATATCCTGTTCGGCCATCACTTTACCTCCATTGCCGGACTTGGGCCCATTGTCGGTCCGGCGGTGGCCATTATCTGGGGGTGGGTGCCGGCGGTGCTATGGGTGCTATTTGGCTCCATTTTTTTTGGGGCAGTCCATGATTTCGGGGCGTTGGTCGTATCCCTGCGCCACCAGGGCCGCTCCATCGGCGATTTGTCTGCCGACATCATCAACAACCGAATCAGATCGTTATTTTTATTAATCATTTTTCTTTTTCTATTAATTCTTATCGCTGTTTTTGCCCTGGTGATTGCTATCCTGTTTACCATGTACCCCCAGGCGGTAATCCCTGTCTGGGTCGAGGTCCCCATTGCCATATGGCTGGGATATATGGTTTATAAAAAAAACAGCAGCCATGTAAAACTCGGAATCATTGCGGTTATTTTAATGTATATCTTTGTGGGGGTCGGTGCGTATGTGCCGGTTGACCTTCAAATGCTGGGACTCAGTGACGGGAGTGTCCTGATTGCATGGATGGTGATGTTATTTCTTTACGCTTATATTGCCTCCACTTTACCGGTCCAGACCCTGCTTCAACCCAGGGATTACATCAACTCCCATCAATTATTCATTGCTTTGGCACTTTTAATTGTCGGCGTATTAATATCCCGGCCGGAAATTGTTGCACCGGCGTATGACGCGTCTCCTGCCGGGGCCCCGCCGGTGTGGCCGTTTCTGTTCGTCATCATTGCCTGCGGAGCCATCTCCGGATTTCATTCTCTGGTCAGTTCCGGCACATCCTCCAAACAGTGCTATTCGGAAAATGATGCCCAGTTTATAGGATATGGTTCCATGCTTATGGAAGGAACCCTTTGCACACTGGTTATTATCGCTGTTGCCGGCGGGATCGGACTTGGACTCACTACCGGAGACGGTGAGATTCTTACCGGCCATGCGGCTTTTTCCCACCACTATGCTTCATGGGCGGCGGCATCCGGCCTGGGTGCAAAAATCGGGGCCTTTGTGACAGGGGCCGCAAACATGATAGAGGCCTGCGGTATTCCGGCCAATATCACCATGACCATCATGGGGGTTTTTATTGTCTCTTTTGCCGCCACATCACTGGATACGGCCACACGGCTTCAGCGCTATATTGTCGGAGAACTGGCAGTTGCTTACAAACTTCCCTGGCTGGCACGCAGGCATCCGGCCACATTAATTGCTGTGTTAAGTGCTTTTATTCTGGCATTTTATAATGGTTCCGGAAAAGGCGCGATGATCCTCTGGCCGCTGTTCGGGACCGTCAATCAACTACTTGCCTCAATGTCACTGCTGGTAATTACCATTTATTTGGCAAAACAGCGGATATCCATTAAATTTACAGCGATCCCCATGATTTTTATGATTATCATGACGGGATGGGCGATGATACTGGGGCTCCAGAATTTTTACCATGATCAGAACTGGCTGTTGTTTGTAATCAGTACCATGGTGTTTGCCTTGGAGATTTGGATGATCATAGAAGCGGTTCTGTACTTTAAAAAAGAGGTCACCATATAAAGGCCTTTTTTTTCAATGCCATACGAATCAGGCTTTCACAGGTGCCCATCGCTTTAAATGCTTAATGGATAAGATCCCATTAAGATTTAACGAAGGAAAGGGGTCACAAAGGAAGGGGGTCAAGTCCAGATAATAGCGAAGCCATTTTTGATACATCCCATGCAGGGTGTCCGGGATCGCCTTATTCCGTGAATGTTCTTCAAATTTCGATCGTAATGCGAAAAAGATAGCCAGCATGAGAAATCCTCCGTTTTCCCGATAACCTATATTTTTACATGATATACAGAAAGTCTAAAAAAAAATAATTACGAAATGCATGTCAAGTGTTTTATAAATATTTTAAGCTAATTAAATAGAAATATAGATAATGGCAACCCATTACTTCATGGACTGCGGCAAAATGATCGCTACCAGCAGCTTATAAGTCCGGGAGTTCACCGGAAACTTTAGAATAACTTGTTAATTTCTGCCGGTATTCGGCACCGGCTATGGAAAAGAGTGCTCGTTATAGTCCGTGTTAATTTCTGCCAATGCCCAGATAAAAACAAGGCTTCCCTGGTGGCCTATGTGATCAAGGCACTTTATGATCAGGACCCGCCCTTCCCGAGATAACTTTTTAGAGACAGGCAATACAACATTTCTTTGTATAGAGTATGCTAATATTATGATATTGTGTTACAAGGTTAAACATAGTTCTATTTATTGACTTCACCCCAGCCCAATTACAATAAAGAGAAAAAGGCCACGATATGAAATTTGATATTGGACAAATCAATTTTGGTGTACCAGCTGCAGAAAGGGATTCTGATCTAATATCCTGCTTTGTCTCATCTACTACTTACAAGAATTTAAAATCGGGCAGGAAAACAATTATCTTAGGCAATAGAGGCTCTGGGAAAAGTGCGTTATTTAGGATGCTTAAAGAAGAAGAAGAGTTAAAAGGCAATATTATAATTGAATTGCCGCCAGAAGAATATGCTTATGAACTACTTTCTCTAACAATAAAAAAAGAATCAGAGGGTGCGTGGGCTAAACAAGGAGCATATGCAGTCGCTTGGAAATATTTAATTTTTATAACAATCATGAAACGATTAACCGTTTCCGGTAAAAGCTTCAAACGTGGTCCGGAGGCTAAAATTTATGAATATTTACGAAATAATCACAAACACATAGAAACCAACCCTATCGGGATCATGATTTCATATTTAAAAAGAATGGAAGGCATAAAAATCGGCAAATATGAAGCTGGTATAAGGGCTAAAGAGCTCAAACAGCTCTATAGCTTGGAGGAAATAGCTGATTTGATTCCTGAGATTGACAACGCCTGTAAGAATAAAAAGATAATTATCCTTATTGATGAATTGGACAAGGGTTGGGACGCTTCTGAGGATGCAATTTCTTTTATTGCCGGGCTTTTTAACTCTGCAGTATCGATAAACAACCAGTTAAAAAATGTGAATGTTTTTGTTTCTCTTCGAAAAGAGCTTTATGATAATATTCCAGCTCTTTATGAAGATGCTCAAAAAGTAAGAGATATCATCGAAACAGTTGAATGGGATGAAATAGGACTGTTGGAGCTGATTGCGCGCCGAATATCAAGCAAAATACCTGAAACAAGTGAGTTAGACTTTGAAGAACGTTGGAATGCTATTTTCTCTGAAATCCTTGATTACAGGCAAACCAAATCATTTAATTATATCGTTGATCGTACCTTATATAGACCACGTGAAATTATTCAATTTTGTAATGATATTTCAGAAAAATCTCGCACAACCTCAGATAATATACAGACACCGTTTAATTATAGACAAATTGCTGAGGCTGAATACTCTTATTCAGAATCTCGAATAAAAGACATAAGCGCCGAATTCAAATTTCAATATCCTGATTTACAAAGTATTTTTGAAACATTTAGGGGGTTATCCTATAATTATACCCGGGAGTTTCTTGAATATCACATTTTATGTATTGTTCTTGGCGAATCCCCTATATCAAAAATTGCACTCAAATGGTGTGAAGATATTGATCCAGAAGCTTTAATTCATATTTTATGGACTGTTGGTTTTCTTCGAGCCCAAGCTGTGGGAGGTATTAAGGCTAAGCGACGCAGTGGAAGTACATACTTAGGCCCACATCAAATATCATCTCTTAATTTGAGAAATATTCAACGATTTCATGTTCACCCAATGTTTAGAGCTTATTTAGGCTTAAAAGAAAGTAAATCATAATTTAAAATATGAATTAAATTGATTAAAATGATAATATTTTGACGGTATTTTTGACGGTAATAATCGAATGGGGTCGGGCCAAGCTAACTAGTTTAAAACATATAAAATAAACTTGAAATTACCCTCTATAATGGCTCTATTTTGAACTTTTTGAGGTCAAAAACAGCATTATAGCAATGGCGAGAGCAAAACGACATTAAAAGGTGGTCAATAAAAGATAGTCAAGTCTGCTCTTGACCCTTGAATTAATATTGAATGACTCAAGGGCAGACTTGACCCCAAAACTCGGTTATTTTGGCAATTTGTATGCATTTTTAGTCGGTCGGCTTTTAAGCAAATATATATTCTTTAGATAGAGGGGGGAGAACCATATGAAACGTGGACTGTTACTCATAGTAATTGTAGGTTTTCTGGTATGTTCCGTTCAAGCTGAAACGAAGGGTGATATTAATGACGATGGGCAGCTTGGATTACCTGAGGCTATATACGCACTTCAGGTAACAGCAGGTATTAATAATTTACCGCCAAGCAACACCGAATATGACATTTTGGATTATTTTAACCCAACGATTGGAGATGTATATTCATTCTTATTAAATGGTGGCGAAGCAACGGGGACTTTGAGTTATCCGGTGACTGAAATGGTTAACGGTATTGAAACTATAAGGGAAGTACGAAGTGGGAATTCTCCAGGAACATATACATTTGAAAATATCAAACTTGAAGATGAAGGATGGGTTAGGTACAAAGATAATGAAGTTGAGAATGGTAATATTGTCGAATATGCCTATTTAACTCCCTCGCCTTTAATGTTTCCACGGTTCTTTAGGGTTGGTGAAACATTTACATCCCATCACCTGAGGACAGAATATGAGCCGCCCTCAGCTATTATTATTCCAGCTGACGGTACCTCACCGTCAGCTCTGACGCCAAATTCTGATTACTTCGATGAGGTGTCTATACTTAGCGAAACAGTTAAATTTGAAAAGGTTGAGGATATAAAAATTTTAGATTCTGTAGAAATTAAAGACTGTGTCAAAATTTTAACGAGCGTTGGAGCAGTTGCACAAACAGCTGGGGATTCTCAATCACGCAACGTCATAACGTGGATTGCTCCCGGGGTTGGAATTGTTAAACAAATAAGAATTCATTGCGAATTTGATCCAGATACTAAATCAACGGAATGCAATACATATGTATCAGAACGGCTGGGGTTGGCTGCCCCTACCGAATAACATTTCATTTGAGAAACTACTGATATAGACCGAGACTGATGTAACGCATATTAATCCTCAAAACATATTTTTAAAGACTATATTTTAAAGTGTTAAGATCATACGATTAACTTGACGCTATTTTGGAAGGAAATACGGAAATATCATCAAGGTTGAAATGAAAATCCCGGGACATCATACCTATCTATTGGCATTTATCCGGCAACCCATTGCTGCATGCATGATTGAAAACGACAGTAATCCAAACTTGTTCAGGGGTGCAGATTGTCGATAACATCCCCCGCTTTTTCTTCAAATGATTGAAGCTAATTCTATGTCGTTTCTGGCAGATTATGATCCGGCTCCGGTCGCCCTCCATAGATAAAAAACGATCAACACTTCTAAAGAATTGAAAAAATGCCTGCGTCATGGTATTAAAATTTGATTTTGGGATTAAAAGAATGAGCTATTTTGTAAATTTATGAGGTTGAAAAACAAAGGATGATGAACCGAGACGAACAAATAATTGCCGTCGATTATTTCACAGAATGCCTGAAAATTGAGTTTCAGATGGAGGTTAAAGCAGGGAATACACCAGAATTATGTGACCAAGACACAGTGATCGAATGGATGATTAACCATCTGATAACTAAGCGAATGAACGAATCGAATTTTAACTTCCAAAGCCAAAAATCATAGTCTGTGCAGATAGTGGACGGCTTTTGGATATCGGGCTGTTCAAAAATACCATAGATCTGAGACCACTGCTATTAACTCCCATCAATATTTTCTGATCTGAATGAACACAAGATATGATCTTTTCAAAAAAATTCTCTAAGCTATTGGAGTGTGCTGTGGGATGCTGATTTTAGTTACGAGTACTATAGCAAAAGTTGGATATTTTCGAATCCCATTGCCTGAAGATTGTATCTAAAAACCGACAGCAATGCGAAATTTTTCAAAAGTGCAGCTTATCGATAACTTTACGTAACGGTGCTTGTTTTTTCGATTTATTTTGATGGGTTAT
>CAZQLG010000114.1:0-8066 GCA_964594105.1 uncultured Desulfococcus sp.
TCAGGCCCAGGCCGCTGTATACCTGGAGCTTGGAAACTTTTAAGGGAATCTGGTGCCCGTCTTCATGGACGCAGACCAGGTCTTTTTTAGAAGCCACCGACCCGTTGATTACTTTGCCGATAGCCAGACGGCCCATATAATCCGAATAGCTCAGGTCGGAAACCAGCATCTGAAACGGCGCGTCAATAATGGAAACCGGCGCGGGAATCTCGTCTATAACCATATCCATGAGCAGATGGAGGCTTTTTTCCGTATCTTCCGGGGATTTCATGGCAACGCCATCTCTGCCGATGGCATAGAGATAAGGGAACTCGATCTGTTCATCTGTCGCGTCCAAGTCAATCAGCAGGCTGTATACTTCATCTAAAACTTCTGCAGGGCGTGCATCGTCCCGGTCAATCTTGTTAATGACCACGATGATTTTTAGTCCGCTTTGCAGGGCCTTGTCCAGAACAAACCGGGTCTGGGGCAGGGGGCCTTCGGAAGCATCTACCAGGAGGATCGCCCCGTCCGCCATGGACAGTGCGCGTTCTACTTCACCGCCGAAGTCCGCATGGCCCGGGGTGTCAATGATATTGATTTTAGTGTCGTTCCAGTTGATGGCGCAATTCTTAGCAGCAATGGTAATGCCCCGTTCTCTTTCAAGATCCATGCTGTCCATGAGGCGATCGTCAACTGCCTGGCCTTCCCGGAACAGTCCGCTTTGTTTGAACATGGCGTCCACTAAGGTGGTTTTCCCATGGTCAACATGGGCAATAATGGCAATGTTTCTTATGAATGTATTTTGTGTTTTTTCCATTTTCGTATCTAATCACTTTATAATTATTTGTCCGGTGCATGTTATCTTGTTGAATCGCTTGCCGGCTGTTTTATGTTTTTTAAACTACGAAACCCGTCATGCGTAACACGACGGGTCGTTTTTTAAATGATGCATATCCGTTATGGATGATTCAAATTTTTAACCAATAATCAATACGCGATTTTTATGAAAAAGAAAAGCTTTTTTTTATTTTTTTTTGAGGATTAATTTTTGACGGTAGCATTTGCCTCTGGAATCAGACTCATGGCCCGTTCTGCCAAGGCGGTAATGGTCAGACTGGGATTTGCTCCGATGTTAGCAGATACGGCAGCACCGTCTGTGACAAAAATTCCCGGGTAGCCGAATAATTCATGATTTGAGTTAATTACACCGTTTGCCGCAGATGTTCCCATATGGCAACCCCCCAGGATATGGGCAGTAGTGGCGGTATTGCCGAGGCTTTCAGTCAGAATATTCAACGCCTGCCCCCCGGAAACGTCGGCAAGGGCTTTTGCGGCATTGTTGGCCACCGGCAGAAACGTGGGTGCGGATTTTCCCTTGACCACTGCGGATTTCAGTCCCCGCCGAAACATGACGGATGCTTTTCGTCCGTATTTGAGAGATATCTGGTTATCCAGGTGCTGCATGACGGTTAATATGGTAACTCGTTTGTTCCAGTTTCTGGCAAACCAGTTACCAAAAAATCTGGCAGGGTGCAGGACGATTGCCCCTATTGTTTTGAGCGACCGTATAGCCGGATTGGGGTGATCTACCAGCGGACCGGTAAAAAATTTCATGAAGTTATAACCGTTGGGGAACCGGTTCTGGGTAATATGGGTGTGGTCATCCGGGTAGAAATGGGATGATATGGCGGTGCCATGGGTCAGATCCAGATCCGGATCATCAGACAGCACGCCGACGATAGCTTCGCTGTTGGTGCGAACCACTTTACCCAGTTCTGGCGAAACACACGGCAGGGTTTTGGTGATATCCCGGCAGTGAAACAGAAGTTCCAGGGTGCCCATCACGCCGCCTGCCAGTACAATGTTTTTTGTTTTGATGGGCGGGTATTTGCGAAAATGCTTTAAGGGATGTTTTATCTGAAGCACGTATCCCCCGGTTTCCTGGGGCATGATATTGGTGACTTTACGGAATGGAAGGATTGCTGCGCCCAGTCGCTGGGCAAGGTAGAGATAGTTTTTGTCCAGCGTATTTTTGGATCCGTATGGACATCCGGTCAGGCAACGACCGCAAAGATGACAGCCCTTTCGGTGAGGGCCTTTGCCGTTAAAAAAAGGATCCGGGTCCATGACTTCAGGGGTGCCGAAATAAATGCCGTTGGGCGTTGGCCCGAATGTTGATGCAGCACCCATCTTTTCAGCGGTTTTTTTCAGGTATTCGTCCTGGATATCGGATGCCGGGTTGTCAGTGACGCCAAGCATCGACGATGCGGTTACATAATGAGGGGCCAGTTCTGTTTTCCAGTCAATTCCCATAGCAGACCAGGCCGGGTCATTATAAAACTCATCCTTTGGTTTTAACAAAACCGCTGCATACACATGGCTGCCGCCGCCCACGCCAATTCCCCGTACAAGGGTCACATGACGAAAAAAATCCTGGGAAAAATACCCGGCAGACCCAAGAGACGGCAGCCAGTTTAAATGGCGGATACTGTTGTCGCCTTCTTCGATATCTTCGGGTGTCACCTGGTTGCCCTGTTCGAGAACCACCACTTTATACCCTTTTTCAGAAAGGCGAAGGGCGGCCACACTGCCGCCGAATCCACTGCCAATAACTGCAAAATCATAGTCCATGGTGTTCTCCTGTTATAATTTTTCGTTCAGCCAATTTAGAATATACGGCCAGGTGACTTCCGGTGCGTGCTTCCCGCAGATCAGGTCACAGTGACCCCAGTGATGCCCGGAATTTGCCATTCCAAAGGTTTTAAATATTTTATCATCAGATCCGGCACGAAGATGGAGCCCAAGCCCAGAGATCTCCGAGCTAATGCCTCGTTGTTTTCTTATATCGAGAAGCTGCTCACGGAGAAATATGGCCATCCTACCTTCAAAGAGGAAGCGCATGTTGTTTCTTGGAAATTCCCAAAGACATCCATTGACCTTAAACATCATTATATATCCGGACTTTTCTCTGAAGTAAGGGTAAGATACAAGCCATCTACAACAAGCGAAAATGCCGCGTGTGATCTATCAGTTGAGTATGCGAATAGGGGGCTCCGAACCCTTGTCGGACTCAATTAATCTATTGAAAATTAATTAAAAGGGGACATTGTTGACGAACGATATAAAAAATATCATCATCCGGTTTTCAAAATATTGTCGAGCAGCGGCGAGGAGGGTTCGGTAAAAGGATTCACCACGGTAACGCCGCTCCAGGTAAAGCCGTTTTGTAAATCTTCACTCAGCAGCAAGCGGCAGCGATTTTCCGCAGCCACCGCCATAATGAGTGCGTCCCAAATTTGAAGCCTGTGATCAATCGCTAAATCCATAGCTCTTTGAAAAGCTGACCAGGATGAGTCTGCAACTTCAAAGCTGTCCGTCCAGGTCATAATTGCCTCACGTGTAAGCGTGGACTCCCGTTTGGCCTTTTCGGTAAGCACTCGAAAAAACTCTCCAAGGGTTTGCGTGGGAAGCACGACCTGTTCAGGCGGCAATTGTTCGATTAGTTGTATGGCTCGGGAGCAGCGAGGCGAGTCTCCGATCCCTTCGGCATAAGCCAGTATATTGGTATCTAAAGCGACGCGCATCATGACTTTTTGTAAAGTTCATCACGGGTCCAGTTTCGGGAACCGGTTACTTCCTGAGTTTTCAAGCGGGACAGCAGCCGGTTTTTCATTGCATTTTTTTGCTGCACAACCGAATTCACGGAAGTTATTTTTGCCACGGGTGTTCCCCTGGATAGTATGGTGATTTCTTCTCCTTTATGCACTTCCCGAAGTAATTTGGAAAATTCGCGATTCGCATTTGATGCTGTGATCGTTTTCATAATAATTATTCCCCGAATAAAGTAGTTTATAACACTACTTTTGCTGAGATTGGTGTCCGATGTCAAGGGTATTTATATGAAAGGAGTGAAAGGGGTTTTTATACTGCCCAAAATCGGTGATACTCAAACAGGGGTGAAAATCAGTCATAGGTAGCGTCGTGGTCCGGGTGCAGGGAAAGAATGCGAAGCCAGTTTCCTTCCCGATACGCGAGCCCGCGAAAACCTTTTCCGATTCTGAAACTATAGAGCCGTGTACCATTGGGTCCTGAGCGGGATGCAACCGTCTCCCATTTCAGGCCTGTATCGCCATATAACTGCTGCCACGACATATTGGATATTTTTCGTAAAGTGCTAAGGACAGACCTTTGTTCGTTTTTTTGTAAATCAAAGAGATTTTTCTGAAAAATGGGATTGTTCAAATCCAGAAGAATGGAACCATCTATTTTCTGGCCCATTATTTGAACCGTTTTTCAATTTTATCCAAATCGCTTGCCGCCGGCGGATTTTTTCCCGCCCAATCAATAGCCGCGTCTATGTCTGCTTTTGCTGTTTCAGAGTGAAGCCATTGTTCATTTTTTGGAATAAATTGTCCGGTTTTAAGCATCCAGACGCCGGATTCAATTTCTTCGATCAAAACGTGCTGCCCAGCGAATTTTTTTCCAAGCGATATTTGACCGCTGCTGCCGATTTTTTTAATGACACCCATTTCATGCTCCTTATATTTTATGAATGCATGATAGCATTAAAAAAAAATATGTCAATGGGCTTGTGTTTTAGTGGGCCGTGTTTCAAAGAAGCAATAAATTCAGATGTTCTTTTAATTGTTTACATCATTGGGATCATAGCGGTCAGAGAGATTTTTTATTTTTTTTCGTGATCTCCGTGGTGTTAATCAGCCTTTAACAGTCCCCACCGCTCATGCGATATTTTTTTTCTCGCAGAGACGCAGGGGTGCTTAGAATAATTTCTTCCAAATAACTCATCCATAATATCCTGAAATAATTGATAAGTTATTTTTGCATACAGTGGTGATTCGTCACCATGAAAAACTTTTTAGGTTTCATGAGCCGCCGGAATCAAATTCATGGCCCGGCCGCCATTTTTTCAGCGGGTTTTTTGAGATATTCATCCTGAACATTAAATGCCGGATACTGTTGTCGCCTTCTTCAATGTCCTCCGGGGTGATCCGGTTGCCCTGTTTCAGCACCACCACTCTATAGCCTTTTTCAGCATCCTGTCAGATGCGTTCTTCCAGCCAATTTAGAATATACGGCCAGGTGACTTCCGGTGCGTGCTTCCCGCAGATCAGGTCACAGTGACCCCAGTGATGCCCGGAATTCTCCATTCCAAAGGTTTTAAATATTTTATCATCAGATCCGGCTTTTTCAAAGGCTTCTCTGATGGCGCTTTCCGGAACACCGTAATCCTGTTCACCGTTGACAAAAAGGATTGGGATATGCAGTTTGCTGATGTGATCTTCAAAGTCGATTTGCCCGTCACTGCTGCAGAATTTTCCTTTTGCCCCCCATTTGAAAAAGAATTTGATCACGTTAAAACTGGTCCGGTCAAACCCCTTGGTGATCCGTTCATGTAAAATATCTTCCTCAATGCTTTCGGGATACCATATCTGAAGGGGAATTCTGTTCCATTTATGATCCATCAGACCCACCAGACCCATGGATACAAGAATGCCGATGTAGTCAATATAAAATACATCCGGCTGAATCTTCGGAAACGGGTTGATTTTTCCGAGTGTGATACCAATATGCGCAATGGATTTCAGGAGCCGGTTGCCCCGGGCCATGTTAAACGGGCCGCCAATAGAAATAATACCGGCCAGCTTATCCTGAAATTCTGATCCGATACAGTAAGAGATTGATCCGCCCAGGCCATGAACCAGCATAACAAAGCCTTTAGGTTTTGAATCGACCGGCAATTTTTGTGTCATGATCAGGTTCATGCCGTCTTCTGTGGTGACTTCATGAATTTTGCGGTAATATGTTACACACCGACTGCCATTGACAGCTGCATTTGTTATTCGATTTGTTGTCATTAAACGGAGGCTCCTTGTCTTTATACAATATTGAAGAATGTTGAACCAGATTTTTTTATATGAAGAAATCACATATCGCAAGAAACAACCTGACGCCAACGTCAGGTTGTTGACAGAACTAGTCGGGGTCATTTATTATATCTTTTTAAAAAATAATAACTTGTCAATTCTTAAGGGTCAGAATCAATGCCAATGAACAAAAAAGTTGCGCCATTTTATTTAAATGGCGGTTCAACCGGAATAATGCTTATTCATGGATTTACCGGTGCACCGCCGGAGATGCGCCTGATCGGGGATTATTTGCATCAGCGGGGAATAACCGTATCAGCACCATTGCTGCCCGGGCACGGTACGGTTGTTGAAGACATGAATCAATATAAATGGACCGATTGGGTGGCGCATACAAAACAGGCATTAGCAGAACTGAAATCTGTCTGTGACATGGTGTTTATTGCCGGGCTTTCGTTGGGATCACTGATAACATTGAATTTGGCGGCAGAGAATAAGGATTTATCGGGGGCTATTTTGTATTCCCCGTCAATTAAGCTGACCAGTAAATTGATTCACCTGACACCGATATTGAAATATTTTATCCAAAAAGTAAAAAAACCGCTGGACCAGTATGCCAATCAGGTCGCAGACCGGCAGAAGTGGACGTATAACGAACGCCCCATGGCTGGTGCCCATGAATTATTGAAAATCATCAGCCACACCCGAACGCTGCTCCCGAAGGTAAAATGCCCGTTGTTAATTATGCAAGGCGCAAAAGATGAGATCATTGATCCGGCATGTAGTCGGTTTATCTATAACCGGGTGGCGTCTGCTGAAAAAGAAATACTGACCTTGCCCGATTCCGGACATTGCCTGACCATTGATGGTGAGTGGGCGGTGGCTGCAGAGGGCACCCGTCGTTTTATTGAAAAACATCTGGATATCCGATCATAGAATATGAATGATGAACAATTTTTGAAGCTGCTGAATTATTTTTCTTTTTCATGGGCCGGGTACCGGAAAGTCAGAAAAGGGGTTAAAAAACGGATTGCGCGTCACATGACTGAATCAGGGTGCCTGGATATGGATGCATATATTCATCGGCTTGAAACTGACCGGGCTGAATAATGTTGTATCCGCTCTGACAGATCAAGGCATTCTGATTATCGGTGCAAAGGAGCGTCTCCCGGATGGTGTGACAGAATTTGAAAGTTTTGAATTACCGTATCTGCTTCATAGGATTACCTGTTCCTGAAAATATAATAGGGGTCAGAGTTTATTTACTGATACTTGAAATTTAAAACGGATGTTCCAGATTTCAAAGGGAAAAACGCTATATATTGTGTCTGTGTAATTTCTTCTTGTATGACGAATTGCTATTGTATTCTTCAGTGGCTGGATTTTGAGTGTGAGCACTTGGCAAGTTTGTTGCAAAGCTTTAAATATGTGCACGCCGATTTGCAGTTCCGTTAGACACCTGCCATGACATATATTTTTTGCATGGAAGATTCCTTTGTAAAAAAATATGGAAAAGGGTTGTTGTCTGGTTGGGTTTTTGGATGAAAAAAAGAAACGGCGGTTAAAGAAAAAAATCATTTAACCGCCAGGGATGCGTCCTCAAGACCCATTTAAAGACAGAAACTACTATTTATAAACTATTGTTAATAATGATATTTATTACTCAACTCACGATTCAAGACGTGACACCAACTCCTCATTGAATTAGAATTTACCCCTAAATTTTGGACACCGTTGCCTTATTCTATTGAATAGATTTACTTCAAGAAAATAAATGCTGCGAACCTGCCGTTTCACACGATCAGGCTATAAAACCAGGCCTGAAAATAATGGGCGCAGCGCTCTATTATTCCTTTTCACCTTTATTGTCTCAAGCCAGAAACACTTTGCAGGATATAAATAGTTTCTTCAATTCCTATCTCGCCGTCTCCATTAACATCGGCAGACTCGTAAACAGTCTGGCTGGGCGTAATACAAGAAATTACCTGAAGTGTGAGTATGAAATCTTTTAGATCCACCGAGTCGCTCCAGTTCACATCACCACCAGAGATTGTACATGATATGTTGATTTCTTTTATACTGCCGGCAAATAAATTTTCTATATTTGCTCCAGCAGAATCTAACAGTTCTATGGGAACCATTGCTATTAACCCGGCAATTAAAAGTAGAAATTAGGCCGCGTATAGTATTTTGGGATGT
>CAZQLG010000115.1:0-8066 GCA_964594105.1 uncultured Desulfococcus sp.
GAGAATCCGCTGGCCGGTCCGAACGTAGATGAATGGGGCACGCGATTTCCGGACATGACGAACGTGTATGATAAAAAGCTGGCAGCCATAGCTGAACGAGCAGGCCGTATGTGCGGGGTTCAAATGCGAACGGGTGTATATGCCGGGTTAAAAGGGCCGTCGCTTGAAACATCGGCGGAAACACGGTTTTTAAGACAGATCGGCGCAGATGCGGTCGGGTTTTCCACGGTACAGGAGGCCGTTGCGGCAGTTCATGCAAAAATGAAAATACTGGGCCTGTCTATTATCACCAATATCAACGACCCGGATAATCCCACGGCGGACACGGAGGAAGGGATTGTTGAAGTTGCCCAACAGGCAGCGTCAAAATTATCCGTGATCATACAGGAAGTTGCAAAGGATTTGGCTAAAAAATGAATGAAGTGGATCTCCTGATAACTAATGGTGTGGTTGTGACCATGGACAGTGGCGAAGCGGTTATTGCCAACGGCGCGGTGGCCATTTCCGGGGACAGGATTATCGATATCGGCCCGAAAGAAAAGTTTTCGGACTGTCTGGCAACAAAGGTGATTGACGCTAAAAATGGGATTATCATGCCCGGGCTGATCAATACCCATACCCACGCGTCCATGACGTGTTTTCGTGGGCTTGCCGATGATCTTCCTTTAATGACCTGGCTCAATGATTATATTTTTCCCGCAGAGGCAAAACTGAATTATGAAAAGGTCAAAACCGGCGCACTGCTGGCTTGTGCGGAGATGGTCCTTTCCGGTACCACCTGTTTTGCGGATATGTATTTGTTTGAAAACGCGGTGGCTGAGGCTGCTGTGCAAACCGGGATGCGGGCGGTGGTGGGTGAGGTGCTGTATGATTTTCCTTCCCCCAGCTACGGGTTAATTGAACAGGGGTTCGCATATACGGAAAACCTGATTAAAAAATGGAAAGGTGATTCGCTGATCACTGTGGCGGTGGAACCGCACTCACCCTATCTGTGCGCCCCGGATTTGCTTATAAAAGCTGGTGAGCTGTCGAAAAAATATGAAGTACCGCTGATTATCCATGTGGCGGAAACGCAAACAGAGGTGAATACCCTTTTCGAACGGTATGGGAAAACCCCCATTGCGCATCTGGCGGGAATCGGGGTGCTGTCGCCGCTGTTGCTGGCCTGTCATTGTGTGGTCCTGACCGACAAGGATATTGAACTGCTGGCATCTTTTGATGTCAAGGTTTCCCATAACCCGGAGAGCAATATGAAACTGGCTTCCGGAATCGCCCCGGTGCCTCAGTTAATGAACGCCGGGGTATGTGTGGGGCTTGGCACGGACGGATGCACCAGTAATAATAATATTGATATGTTTTTGGAAATGGATACCGCCGCCAAAATACACAAGGTCAACACTCTGGACCCGACGGTCATGGACGCGAAAACCGTGCTGAAGATGGCGACAATAGATGCGGCCAGGGCGCTGGGCCTTGATAAATTGACCGGCTCTCTGGTGCCGGGAAAGAAAGCGGATGTGATTATTATTGATACCAATAAACCGCATCTGACACCTATGTATAACCTTTATTCCCATCTGGTGTATGCGGCCGGGGGAAATGATGTGGACACTTCCATTATAAACGGGCGGGTGGTCATGGAAAACCGGCAGCTGTTGACACTCGATATTTCAAAAATCATGGCGGACGTGAATCAAATAGCGGAAGAAATCAAATTATCCCATTGACTTTATAGCTATTTATTTATATAGGGTTTTTTGTGAAAGAGTATTGAATCAGGTGCGATTACTGTGAATTCGTACTAATAAAAGGAGATACATACTGGCCATGGAAAATCAGAAGCCCATCGTCATCAATGGAAATCGGTTTAATTTTACACAAGGCGATACGATTTTAGATGTCGCCCGTCAAAATAATATTGAGATCCCCACGCTGTGCCATCTGAAAGGAACCACACCGACCGGTACTTGCCGTGTGTGTGTGGTTGAAATTGCCGGCCAGGAGGATCTGGTGACGTCGTGTGATACCAAAGCCGCAGATGGCATGGTCATCCAGACCGAATCAACCCGTGTTGTGGCCTCCCGGAAACAAACCATTAAAAATATGTTGTCCATGGGAAACCATAATTGTGCGGTTCGCGCGCCCCATGAAGAAAGCTGGACCCAATACCAGCTCAAAGTTCATGCAGAAGACAATAGCCCGGAACTTTGCCCGGCATGGGGGGACTGCCGCCTGCAGGATTTGGCCTATCATTATCAGGTTTCCGGCAGCGATTATTCAAATGTTGAAACCCTGTATCCCATGGAAATGGCGAATCCGTTTATTATTCGGGATTTTTCACGGTGTATCCTTTGTGGCCGATGCGTGAAAGCCTGTAATGAAATTCAAGTGAATAATGCGATTGAATTTGGTTATGATGGGGACAGGAAAAAAATTATTGCCGGTGATGACAAGCTGTTAAAAGACTCGGACTGTGTTTTCTGCGGTGAATGTGTTCAGGCCTGTCCGGTGGGCGCGCTGGTGCTCAAAGATGCCCGGTTTGACAGGCAATGGGAAAACAAAAAAGTCAGGAGCACCTGTAGTTATTGCGGCGTGGGCTGTCAGATTGATTTTCATGTAAAAGACAACCGGATTGTCAAAATCACCGGGGCAGAAGACACCGCTCCGAATTTCGGCAGTTTATGCGTGAAAGGCCGGTTTGGATTTAACTTTATTCATTCGGATGATCGCCTGACGACACCGCTGATTAAGGAAGACGGGGAATTCCGGGAAGCTTCCTGGGATGAAGCTTTAGACCTGACGGCCAAACGCCTTTCGGAAATCAAGGAAGCCTATGGTCCGGACAGTATCGGCGTTTTTACATCCGCCCGAGTGACCAATGAAGATAACTACGCGGCCATGAAATTTACCCGGGGCGTACTGAAAACCAATAACATTGATCATTGCGCCCGCCTCTGACATAGCTCCACCGTGGCCGGTCTGGCCGCCGCTTTCGGAAGTGGTTCAATGACAAATACCATCGGTGATATTGGCGAAGCCGACGTGATCCTGGTGGTAGGCTCCAATACCACGGAAAACCATCCGGTATTGTCGAGCGTAGTCAAACGGGCGGTTAAATATAAGAATGCCAAATTACTCGTGGTGGACCCTCGGCAGATCAAACTCACGAAATTTGCCGATCAGTGGCTCAGGCCGAACCTCGGCGTGGACGTGGCCTGGATCAACGGGTTGATGCATGTGATTATTGCTGAAAATCTTCATGACAAGGCATTTATTGAAAAGCGGACCACTGATTTTGAGGGATTGAAATCAATGGTTGAAAAATTTACGCCGGACATTGTGGAAGGAATTACCGGTATTCCGGCCCAACAGATTATTGATGCCGCCCGGATGTATGCCAAGGCAAAAGCCGGGGCCATTCTTTATTGCATGGGCATTACCCAGCACACCACCGGTACGGACAATGTGAAGTCACTGGCCAATTTGTCCATGCTGTGCGGAAACCTCGGCATTCCCGGCGGCGGCGTGAATCCCTTGCGGGGCCAGAACAACGTGCAGGGGGCCTGTGATATGGGCGGGTTGCCCAATGTGTATACCGGATATCAGCCGGTCACGGATGCGGCGGTCCGAAAAAAAATGGAAGACGCCTGGGGGGTTACCGGTTTGCCGGACAAGGTGGGCCTGACGGTAACCCAAATGGTGCCCATGGCCCATGATGGGGATATCAAGGCCTTTTATATTATCGGTGAGAATCCGCTGGTGTCGGACCCGGATTTGAACCATGCGGAAAAGAGTTTTGCCAACCTGGAATTTTTGGTGGTCCAGGATATATTTATGACGGAAACCACGAAAATGGCGGATGTGGTATTGCCGGCGACCTGTTTTGCTGAAAAGGACGGGACATTTACCAATACGGAAAGGCGTGTTCAGCGGGTTCGTAAAGCGGTAGATGCACCGGGTGACGCCTGGGAAGATTGGAAAATTACCAGTGAAATCGCCAAACGGATGGGATACCCCATGGCCTATAAAAACGCCCATGAAATTTTTGAGGAAATCAGGGAGGTCACGCCGTCATATGCCGGGGTCACGTATGAACGGATTGAACGCCAAGGGCTGCATTGGCCCTGTCCGACGCAGAAGCATCCGGGAACGCCGATTTTGCATACTCAGCAGTTTTCGCGCGGCAAAGGGGTTTTCCATGCCATTGATTACATTGCACCGGCGGAAAAAGTGGATGATGAATATCCCCTGTACCTGACTACCGGTCGGGTGTTGTATCACTACCATACCGGCACCATGACCCGCCGAACAGAGGGCTTAAACGAACGGGCACCGGAATCGTTTGTGGAAATATCCGCCAAAGATGCGGAAAAATTCGGTGTTGAAGACAAAGCCATGATTTCTGTGGCATCCCGTCGGGGGGAAATCAAAGTCCGGGCAAAGGTTTCGGAAATGGTGGATAACGGCACAGTATTCATCCCGTTTCATTTTGCTGAAGCCGCGGCCAATAGATTGACCCATGCCGCACTGGACCCAATATCCAATATCCCTGAATTTAAAGTGTGCGCCATCAAACTTTCAAGCGCTGCTTAGGGACTTTTCAAAAATTAATATGCCCTTGCTTGCTTTTTTGGCCGTTTTTTTCGTTGCGTAACAAATATAGTTACATAACGCGTTATGTGCCTGTAGACACGTCTTGAATACGACCAAAAATCTACGCAATTCCGGTATATTAATTTCTTCCACTTTCCTTAATGCTTTTCCAAGAAGGGGCCGGTAGATAATACCAGCCCCTTTTTTTATGCCTGATAGGCGTGAAATTAAAAATACGCCTGCCAACATTGATAGTCCTGTAAAAAGTCAGGCTATAAGGCGGAATTCACGGTAACCGGCAATACGCATAACTATATTACAGACCTGAATTATTTGATCAAATGCGAGGTTTATCCCGAGAAAACCTATGCGCTATCTTATAGTGAATCGATTCAAGATCTTTTGTTGATCCGGTTTGAATAAAATGTTATTGGATTTAGGCGCATTTTATTTGAAACGACGTTTTATTTGAAGCGATATTTGATGAGAAGGATGAAGCTTGGAAATTAATTGCTTTGGCCTGCCCCTGTCGTCAGAGGCGCTTGATAAAAATGGAATCTGTTGGGATTATTTTCTGACATAGACATGAATTATAGATAAAATGAATGGGCCAATCGCCGGGTAAGAAACCCGGCCTACGGATTGTGGGTCGGGATTTTTTCCCGTCACAAAACAAGGATTCTTTTCAGACAAAAAATTAATTAAAAAGAGCGTTATTTTAGCCAGGGAGCATGAATAATTATGGCAAGACAGCATGAATTATTCGGAAAATTCTACAAGCAAATTGTGGACAATTATTTACATTTTAGATTGAATTTGATATGTCAATCATTCTTCTCGATTCTTCAAGAGCGATCAATTTGAAACTTTGCAATAACTTCAATAAAATTAAGGATGGGGAAATGAAATTCAGATCAATACCACGTAAATCAATTTTTACGATGATGCAAACCGGTTTTGCCTTAATCTTTTTCATTATTGTATCTCAAACAATAGCCATTGGGACAGCAGCAGCCCAGTTGCCTGCCGACAACTTCGATGACAATGTTTTTGGTGACATGTGGTCTTTGGTTGAAGATGATTCAACAAATGTGTGGCTTGAGGAAACAAATCAGCGACTTGAAGCAAGAGCGACATCAGAGACGACCGAAGCCCTTGCCACCTGCGTCTCAAATCAATGGCAGTTATCCACCGCCCAGGATTTTGCTATGCAGATCGATTGGCATCATTTAAGCACAGCAAGAGATGCGGGGCTTTTTTCATGATCAATATACCGGATATGCTGGATGAAACGTTTGTAGGTCTGAGCGTAGAAAGGAAAGATGATACAGGGGCTCCCGAATTTGTTTGCGATGGGGCAACCAATGACAATGAATTCTATGATGACGATATACTCCGAACGGTCAACGATGGTGTATTCTATATTTCCTATAATTCGACCAACGATCGTCTCTACCTAAGCATCAACGGATACGGGCGCATTGAAGATACAGGCAATGGTGATTGGGTTTTCGAAGGGCTATTGAGAGGCGATTGGAACCGCGATTCAGTGACAGTAGCATTCGGGTTTTGGAATGATGAGAACACTGCATATAACAGCGGCGATGCCTACTTTGACAACTTCCAGGTGATCCAGGGTACGATAATAACAGATTCAGAAGAAGTCCTTTACAGCCATATCGTCGCGTTCGGTGATAGTCTGTCCGACCATGGCGGATTATCATTTTATAATTCGACCATCGTTGCCAATGACGTACAGGGCGCTCCGGAATCATGGACAAACAATGGGGCAACCCCCTATGGCGGAGATGTCTGGCTGGATTACCTGACCGATCAATGGGGGGCGACATTAGATAATAATGCGATTGGCGGAGCCATGACATTAGGACATGAAAACTTGGCTGTTCAGACACTCATTGATGCCTCCCTGCTGCCGGATTTGGGGTTGATCGGACAGGTGACCACCTATCTTGCTTCTTTGCCGGATTATAATGCGGAAGAAACCTTATTTGCCATCTGGATCGGCGGCAATGACTGTCTGGAGCTTTTTAGAGGAGAATATTATACAGCAGACCCGAGTGTATTAATTGCTGATTCCATCGACCGTATTATTACACAAATGGGGTCGCTCTATGCTGACGGTGCCAGAAATTTTATGGTGATGAATCTGCCGGACTTGGCGAAAACACCCGCATTCAACACCCAGGATGCAGCGACCCAGGCCAATGTTACCGCCGTTGTAACGAATTTTAATGCATTGCTTGCATCCGCGTTGTCTGATTTTACGACTGCTCATGCGGATGCGAACGTGTATGACATTGATGCATTCACTTATCTGAATGAAATCATTGCCGGTGATGTATTTGATGATTCAGTTGCTCCCTATCTGAACGTTGATGGCGGCTGCAACTGGAATTTTACCAGTTACAACGGTACGTTTGACCTGTTTTTATTTTTTGACTGCATCCATCCCACCACACAGGCGCATGAATTGGTTGCTATGGAAGTGGCCGAAGGCTTGATTGATATTGTTTCATCAACTGGAAATATTTCCGGAGTGGTAACCACCCAACTGTTTGGTCAGCGTGTGGATGTGGTCGGCGCGACCGTTACGGTTTCCGGGACGCAAGTTTCAACTGTTACGGATGCTACCGGCAATTACACGCTTGCGGATGTTCCTCCCGGAACCCATGATCTTGAAATTATCATGGATCATTTTACGCCGGTCACTGTTTCAGGGGTCATCGTAACTGCCGGGGCCGCAACACCAGTGCCCGCAGACGACACGATCCTGTCCCTGTCTTACGGATTTTCCCAGGCGGATCTGGCTGCGGCGATTCTGGCGGAACAGCAAAAATGGGATGCCAATGGCGACGGCCAGATCGGACTTGAAGAGGCCATCCGGGCATTGCAGGTGATCTCCGGGGTGGAGTGATAAAAATTGGTCAATTAATTGGATGAATGTGTGTCAGATAGTAAGGGGGGGTTATTAATGGTAAAAGAAAATATTGATTTAAAAAGGTTTTTATTTATTTGTTTTACTCTAATGGTCACTACATTTTTATGGGCAATAATACCCCAGGAAGCGGTCGGATGAGGCAGCCCTAAGCTGACCGTGAATGTCAGCCCAGCAGGTGGAGGAGACATTAATATTATGGGAAAAGGGATTCCTTTAGAATATCCGGCAAGTTATACATGCAACACGTCTTATACATTAACGGCGGTTCCGAATTCTGTTGCACATTACAAGTTTGATCACTGGGCAGGAAGTGCCAGTGGAGACACGAATCCCATTGATGTTTCTGTTGCAGACGGTGCAAAAAGCGTGATCGCGATTTTTGTTTTAAATACAACGAGTGTCAGTCTTGAGGGAGCAAAAAACTTGATTAACGGCAGCATGGATGTGCTGGTGATTGACGTCAGTTCCGCCACGGATTATGCATCCGACCACATGCTCTGCGCCAAAAATTATG
>CAZQLG010000116.1:0-8018 GCA_964594105.1 uncultured Desulfococcus sp.
TGAACCGGAAGCGACACCGGAAGCGACACCGGAAGCGACACCGGAAGCGACACCGAAAGCCAAAACAGAAGCCAAAACAGAAGCAGCAGAGACAAAAAATACATCTTCCACTGAAGAGACATCTGATGAAGCCGTGGAAACCGAAACCACAAAAACTGAATCAGAAACAGAGGAGTAAATATAATGCCTGGACCACAAAAAAGAAGATTTTTTCACCGACGAAAAGTGTGCCGTTTCTGTGCGGACAGCAGCCTGGTAATTAATTATAAAGACGTCAATATGCTGCGACACTTCATTTCAGAACGGGCTAAAATAATTCCAAGACGTATTTCCGGAACCTGCGCCAATCATCAGCGGGAACTTGCCAAAGCCATTAAACGCAGCAGATCCATCGCTTTGCTGCCGTATGTCGGCACACTGGATACCTAAAACCGGATACGGAAAAAACCGGCTTTTCGGTTATTAAAAATAGTTACAAGGAGTGAAGGAGGGTGGAAACTGAAAATCAAATCAACGATTATAAAATTTTATTAAGCGGCATTGCGCTGATCTCACTGATTTGCACGCTTTCAATTTTCATTCCAATTCTTGGCTTCATCTGTTTCCTTGTTATACCGCTGCCGACTCTCTACTACCGGATCCGCCTGGGAACAAAAAAAGCGGCCATCGTTACTTTTTGTTCATTGCTATTTTTAATATTTTTATCCGGCGGACTGTCTGCGGATCTTTATTTTATAGCTGGCATGCTATTGCTCGGATTCTCCATGGGAGAATTTATTGAAAAGAATCTGCCGGTTGAAAAAATAATCGGCTACGCTTGCGGCGTTGTTTTATTGGCAGCGACATTCGGCCTGGCATTATACGCCAATATATCGAATCTTGGGCTGATCCGGATAGTTTCCGACTATATCGGCAATAACCTTGAACTGACACTTGCTTTATATGAAAGTATGGGGATGCCTGAAGAAAGCATCCGGATGCTTTCAAATTCGATGGAGCAGATCAGATATGTGCTGATAAGGATTCTTCCGTCTCTTTGCACAGCCGGTCTTTTGTTTTCTGCATGGCTGAATATTTTATTAACAAAGATCGTACTCAGAAACGAAGCAGATGACTATCAGGCGTTTGTTCGGCTCAACACGTGGAAAGCGCCGGATTTTCTTGTCTGGGGAGTTATCGGATGCGCCCTGATACTGCTTTTGCCCGGCAGTTTTCTAAAAATGCTGGGATTAAACGGTATGGTTATTTTCACGATCATCTATTTTTTTCAAGGGATTGCGATTATATCGTTTTATTTTGAAAAAAAGAAAATTCCAGTGGCAATCAGGGTGCTATTATACGGCACCATCATCATTCAGCAAATATTTATACTTGCGATTGCCGGAATCGGTTTTTTTGATGTCTGGGCGAATTTCAGACAATTTGGAAAAAATAATAACAATAAACAGATGCCTCTTTCTTCATAATTTTTTTAACAAAGACCATATGGTTTATGCTTGCGGAGATTGAAAAATGAAAGTAATACTAAAAGAAACAATAGAGCCATTGGGTATTATCGGCTCAGAAGTTGACGTTAAAAATGGATTTGCACGCAATTATCTAGTCCCTCAGGGAAAAGCAGTTTTTGCGACCCCGCAGAACCGAAACATACTGGCACAGGAAAAAACGAAACTGGATCTGCAAATCGCCAAAGAACGGGAAACAGCAGAAGAAATGGCTAAAAAACTCGAAGGGGTTGTCTGCAAGATAACGGCTAAAGTTGCCGAAGAAGGCCGTTTGTATGGCTCGATTACAAGCCGTGAAATCATGGCTGCCCTTACTGCACAGAATGTCGATGTGCTCAAACGAATGATTTTACTTAAGGAGCCGATTAAAGATGTCGGTTCTTACAAAGTCCCCATCCGGGTATACAAGGATATTGAACCTGAAATTACCCTTGAGGTGGAATCAGATTAAGATTTCTCAGAGTT
Organism: uncultured Desulfococcus sp.; assembly: GCA_964594105.1. Taxonomy (GTDB): domain Bacteria; phylum Desulfobacterota; class Desulfobacteria; order Desulfobacterales; family Desulfosalsimonadaceae; genus SURF-3. The sequence goes on from CAZQLG010000116.1 coordinate 1,971, forward strand.
TGTTAAAAAATCAGCTCTGATGAGGTTGCAGCAAAAAAATCAAAATTATTCTATACGCTGCTCCTTTTTCTATTCTTAAAACCGATTTGCAATAACACCGGTTAACGGTGATAAAAATGTTCTTTACTTCCGGCAACGTAATATATTGATTTAAATATATTGCGTTGCCGCAGTTTCGCCATTTTCTCAGTGACCGACCATTTCTTTCACTCTTTTTACCTATAAATTTTTTTGACCATGAGCTACAACAGGAAAAAAAACAGTCATCCGCCAGTCAGCAACCTGCCGCCTCAAAATATTGACGCCGAAGAATCAATTATCAGCGCTGTTTTGCTGGATAACTACACGCTGCTGAACATTTTAGATATCCTTTCAGCACAAGATTTTTATCGAACCGCGCACCAGAAAATCTTCACGACCATCATTGATATGTCTCACAAAGGAGAGCCCATTGATCTGGTCACCCTGGCAAATGCCCTGAAAAGCAATAATCAACTGGATGAAATCGGCGGTCCCGTTTATCTGGCAAAACTGATGGATACGGCACCGATTCCGGCCAATGCCGTTGAATACGCCAAAATCATACGCGACAATGCGTCATTACGTCGCATGATTTCAGCTGCCAGCGAAATTTCAAACCAATGTTTTGACAACACGGCAACCGTTGATGATGTCATCGATTTCGCCCAAAGCACCATTTTCGATATTGCGGATAATAAAAGCAGGCAATCTTACTACCCTCTCAGCCAGGCCATTGATGCAAACATCGATGCGCTGGTTGAACGACGAGGCAATAAATCCCTGATCAGCGGCATATCCACTGGATTTAAAAAATTGGACACTTTAACCTCCGGGCTTCAGGGATCGGATCTTATCATCATAGCTGCCCGGCCGGGGATGGGAAAAACAGCTCTCTCCTTAAACCTTGCCCGGAATATCGCTGTGGATGCAGAAATTCCGGTTGTTTTCTTTTCTCTGGAAATGTCTAAAGAGCAACTTTCCATGCGGCTTCTCTGCTCTGAAGCACGGATTGATTCATCTGCCGTGCGAAGTGGATTTTTCAGTGATGATGACTGGCGTAAGCTCACGGATGCCGCGGACATTTTATCCGAAGCACCGATTTTCCTTGATGATTCCTCTGAACTGACTTCTCTGGATGTGAAAACAAAAGCACGCCGACTGAAACTTGAAAAAAATATCGGGCTGATTATTATTGATTATCTTCAGCTCATGAAAGCAAGAACCATATCAGACCGGCGGGACCTTGAAATATCTGAAATGTCCCGATCCTTAAAAGCCCTGGCAAAAGAACTGAATATTCCGATTATTGCTCTTTCCCAGCTGAACCGGCGGCTGGAAGAACGCAGTGACAAGCGCCCCCAGCTCTCGGACTTAAGGGAATCCGGCGCACTTGAACAGGATGCGGATATTGTCATGTTTATTTACCGGGATGAAGTCTATAATAAGGATGAGAACAACCCGAATAAAGGAAATGCGGAAATAATCATTGCAAAACATCGTAGTGGCCCCACTGGCGTTCAGCAGCTCAAGTTTATGGATTCATATACCCGATTTGAAAACATTGCTTATGGGTATGAAGAATATGAATCAGCCGGCGAACCGGATTACAACTAAATATAAAAACATTGAACTGCATGCGTCTTTGGGAATACGTTTTTATCCATGAAAAAACTGTCTGGAAATACAACCGGTCTTAAATCAACTCAAATCCGGCGGATTGAGAATCTTTACCGTTACCGGATCCCGCCTGAAACGATTATATCGCCCCAGGTAATTGACGATTTATGCGCCCTCTCTTTTGAAATCAGCCGCCAGATCGGTCTGCTGGTGAACCGGTCGGGAAAAATAATATTCGTTGTGATCGGTGATCACAAAGGGATCATGCTCCCTGACACCAGCGAGTACCGCACCCCCCCGGGACGACTGAAAGGCCTGCGATATATTCATACGCACATCAAAGATGAAGCGTTATCAAGAGATGACCTCACCGACCTTGCCCTGTTGCGGCTGGACCTGATTGCTGCCATTCGTGTGTCAAATACCGGACAGGCGTATCAGATTCATCTGGCACATATTTTCCCGAATAAATCCGCTGAAGTACCTTACCAGATACTTCCACCAATCGTTCCAAACGAACTAAACATCAACTGCCTGGAACTGATCCAGTCTATAGAGACGGAACTATCCAGAATCAACGCCCTGCATGATGTTGACTCTGGAATCGAACGCGCGATCCTCATCAGTGTCACCACGTCATCAAGAATAAACGCCGAAGCCTCCATTACCGAACTTAAAGAACTGGCAAAATCCAGTAATATTTTTGTTGCCGATACAGTGATTCAGCACAGAAAAAAAATTGACGCCCGCTTTCTGCTTGGCCGGGGAAAAATAGAAGATTTAAGCATCCTGGCCATGCAAAAGGGCGCCACGATGATTGTTTTTGATCAGGAGCTCAATTCCTCACAGATAAAATCCATCACAGACAAAGTCGACCTTAAGGTGATCGACCGAACCCAGCTTATTTTGGATATTTTCGCCCGGCGGGCCCAGACCAGAGAAGGAAAACTGCAGGTGGAATTGGCACAGCTCAAATATATGCTGCCGCGACTTATTAAACAAAACACCGCTCTGTCAAGGCTGGCAGGCGGTATTGGCGGGCGGGGACCGGGTGAGACCAAACTTGAAGTGGATCGCCGGCGGATTCGTGACAGAATTACGCGCATTGAAAAAGGACTCAAGCAGGTAAAAAAACAACGCCGGCTTCAAAAATCAAAACGTGAAAAAAGAGGATTGCCGGTAATTTCTATTATCGGTTATACCAATGCCGGAAAATCAACCCTGCTGAACACACTGACAAAAAGCACCGTTTTAGCGGAAAGCCGTCTTTTTGCGACACTGGACCCATCCAGCCGGCGGATGAGACTTCCTAAAGACTCAGAAGTTATTATTACCGACACCGTCGGCTTTATCAAAGACCTCCCCAAAGAACTTAAGGTGGCTTTCCAGGCAACACTGGAAGAACTTGAAAGCGCGAATCTCCTGCTCCATGTAGTTGACTGCAGCAATCCCGATTATCAATCACAAATCACCGCTGTGAATAAAATTCTTGAAGACTTAAATATCAATCGAATCCAGACGATTCATGTACTCAACAAAATGGATCTTGTCAGTGCCGACACCATGGCAGGGATTATAAAAGAGACCAATGGCATATCGATTTCAGCCCAAAAGGCATCAACACTTCAGCCGCTAATCGATAAAATGCAGGCCCTTGCCCTTTCACCGCAGCCCGAGGAATTCTATTAAGTCAATAATTTCAAATGATTATAATCACAAATAGGGTCAAATGAATACTATTGACGAAGCTAAACGATTTGATATAATAGAAAAATATGGATTATAACCTGATAAAGAATACCGGTATTGGCGCAGCATATAAAAGCGCTGAAATCATCAATACGTATTTAGGGAATCTAACGTCTGTTGATAAAAAAGGCCCCATTGACCTGGTCACGGAAGCAGATATTGCTTCTGAAAAAAATATCATTGAAACTATTCGTTCACGGTTTCCAGACCATGAAATATTCGCTGAAGAAAGTGGACTGAATAAGACCGCTGATTCAACCTGCCAATGGATAATCGATCCCTTAGACGGCACGACGAATTTTGCACACCAACTCCCTTTTTTTTCAGTATCCATCGCCTTTGCAGTAAACAATGAAATTAAAATCGGCATTGTGCTTAACCCGGTAACCGGTGAACTTTTTACGGCTGTACGTGGCCAGGGGTCAACCTTGAATGGTAAAAGCATCAGGGTTTCAGAAGAAAAAAATATATCTGACAGTCTGCTGGCCACTGGGTTTCCGTATGATGTTAAACAAATGATCGACCCGGTTATGCGCCGGTTTAAACAATGCATTGCCGTGTCCCGCAGCATTCGACGCTTGGGATCTGCCGCCCTTGACTTATGTTTTGTTGCCTGCGGAAGATTTGAAGGGTTCTGGGAAGAAAATTTAAAGCCCTGGGATACTGCTGCCGGATGGCTTATCGCCGAAGAAGCGGGTGCGCTTGTCACTGATTTTTCCGGCGCATCATACACGCTGAATAAAAAAGAAATACTGGCGACCAATCGCCATATTCATCATGAAATGAAATCCACACTGGAGATATAAAAAATATATTATGCATGAGCTATTAAAAGGCAAACTCGTTGATAATTATCTTGAATGTTTCGGCGATCTTAATTTAAACGACCCAATATGCCGTAAATATTGCGCATTACGATTAAAATGTGCCATTGAAAAAATTGAGCAAAACCGGCTGATACAACTTGAAGACCTGATCAATGTTCAGGAGATCCCGCTGAAGGTACAATAGATTAAAAAGCTTTTCATGGTGACGAGTCACCACTGTTTGAGAAAAATAACTTATCAATTATTTCAGGATATTATGGATGAGTTAGTTGGAAAGTTTAAGGTAGAAGACTGAAGGGGGAAAAACAGGGACGGAACAATTCATTCCTCTTTGCGTAAAACGCGGTTATCTATCGGCGATAAGAATCTGTCTTTTCCTTCAACCTTCAACCGAATCCCCTGTCCTACACAAGCATCTTACCGGGATTTAAAATGCCTGCCGGATCAAAGGCAGATTTAACTCTTCTCATTAATGCAAGAGCGTCAGCACTGATTTCTTTTGTCATAAATGCTGATTTTGTTATTCCCACACCATGCTCACCGGATATGGTCCCGCCCAAAGCCAGCGTGTAATCAAATAGTTCATCGACCGCCTGATTGGCTTTTTTCAGTTGGACGGTCTCCTTCTTATCCAGCATGATGTTAAAATGAATATTTCCGTCACCCGCATGGCCAAAACTGACCATTGTCAGCCCGGTCTCACGACTTAATGCTTTTATTTTTTTAACCATATCCGGAATTCTGCTTCGGGGCACCACAATATCTTCGTTTATTTTATCCGGGCCATATTTAAAAAGTGCCGGGGAAACAGATTTCCGGGCTTTCCACAGAATTTCCGCATCCTGCCGGTTTTCAGCGGTTTTAATCTGCCTGGCGCCGGATTTTTCACAGACTGACATCACGCGATTCACCGCATGCGACACTTCATTTTCAGTACCATCAACCTCTATGATCAAAATGGCTTCCGCATCCGTCGGGAGTCCGGCGTTCATATAGTCTTCGGCGCACCGAATGGAGGCATTGTCCATATATTCAATGGCTCTTGGAATTATTCCCCGACGAATAATCTCAGACACTGTTTCTGCGGCGGCTTCAATTTTATCATATATCACCGTCATCGTCCGCACCGAACCCGGTAGCGGGAGCAGACGAAGCGTAAGCCGGGTAATGATGCCAAGCGTTCCCTCCGAGCCAACCATCAGGCGGGTCAAATCATAACCGACCACGCCCTTGGCCGTTTGCACGCCGGTTGTAATAATTTCACCGGTCGCCAGAACCACCTCAAGCCCCCGGACATAATCACGCGTCACACCATATTTGACCGCTTTTGGCCCACCCGCACATTCCGCCGCATTACCGCCAAGTGTTGAAAAGTCAGCGCTGGAGGGATCCGGTGGATAAAAAAGGCCCTTCGCTTCAACCGCTTTTTGAAAATCACCGGTCACGACCCCGGGCTCAGCCACCGCCACCAGGTTGTCGCTGTCAATGTCTATAATTTTGTTGAACCGTGTCATGGCCATGACAACACCGCCATTGACCGGCAATGCCCCGCCGGTCATTCCTGATCCGGAACCCCGGGGGGTGACGGCAAAGTCATATTGATTGGCAAGTTTTAAAACAACCGAAACGTCCTGCGGGGTTTGGGGAAAAACAACGGCATCCGGATAAAAAATATCCGGTGTCGTATCATAGGCATAACAAAGGAGATCTTCTTTTTTATTTAGACAGTTGGGCTTGCCAACAATACGTTCAATTTTTTTAAACAGTTTATGTGAAAAAGCCATGGGTCTGTCTTTCGATGCGCTACCAAAATATTCTAAAAGTAAAACATGAT
>CAZQLG010000117.1:0-8002 GCA_964594105.1 uncultured Desulfococcus sp.
TATATTTTATATTTTTTTGTCTTATTATTAAAATCATACGTCCCGAGGTCTGAAGTTATAGCTTATAGCACATGAATTGATACCATTTCATTTAATATAAGGTGAAGAACGTATCACTTCATTTGCGAACCACTATAGGCACAAGTCTTATGAAATATAAAAAGCCGCTGTTCCTGTCAAAAGAACTGGTGCAGCGGCTTTTTATATCTATATTTTGCTTATTGGCAGGTTGAGAAAATTAAATACCTGCCATTGCTCTAATCTCATCTGCTTTGTTCGTCTTTTCCCAGGTAAATTCCGGTCCGGTGCGGCCAAAATGTCCATAAGATGAGGTCTTTTTGTAGATAGGTCGCAAAAGATTCAGGTAATCAATAATGACAGCCGGTCTTAAGTCAAATACCTCTTTGACGATTTCAATCGCCCTGGCTTCGGCAATGTTGCCGGTGCCCAGAAAATTTACCATAACAGAAACCGGTTCGGCAATGCCGATGGCATAGGCAATCTGGATTTCACATTTATTGGCCAGGCCGGCGGCAACCAGATTTTTGGCGATATGGCGACCCATGTAGGATGCGCTTCGATCGACCTTGGAGGGATCTTTGCCTGAAAAACAGCCACCACCATGACTTCCCTGGCCGCCGTAAGTGTCCACAATAATTTTTCGTCCGGTAACACCGCAATCACCCATGGGGCCGCCGATGACGAATTTTCCGGTCGGGTTGATAAAGTAACGGGTATCCCCGTCCACCATATCCATCGGGATTACTTTTTTAATCACTTCTTCAATCACCGCTTCACGGACTTCATCATAGGTCACATCCTCTTTGTGCTGGGTCGAGACAACCACCGTGTCGACCCGCTTCGGGGTGCCGTTATCATATTCAATGGTTACCTGGGACTTGCCGTCCGGTCGTAAAAAATCAATGGACCCGTTTTTTCTGACGGTGGCCAGTCGTTTGGTTAGTTGATGGGCAAATGTAATGGGCATGGGCATGAGTTCCGGGGTCTCATCAGAGGCAAATCCGAACATCAGCCCTTGGTCACCGGCCCCCTGGTCCTTGTAAAGGCCTTCTCCGATATTCACCCCCTGAGCGATATCAGCTGACTGATGGTCAATGCTTGTCAGGACCGAACAGGTTTGCCAGTCAAATCCCATTCTTGAGGAGCTGTATCCGATGTCACGAATGGTTTCCCGAACCACATGGGGTATGTCAACATAACAGTCGGTGGTGATTTCTCCGGCAACAAACACCAGACCGGTAGTTACCAGTGTCTCGCAGGCTACGCGGCATTTTGTATCCTGTTCCATAATCGCATCTAAAACAGCATCTGAAATGGCATCCGCCACTTTATCCGGATGCCCTTCGGTAACGGATTCGGAAGTAAACAGCAGGTTTTTTTGTGTCATATTCATATATCGCTCCTTTGGTTATTTTGAGTTGTGTTAATGATAAAGTCGGGAAGAATAATTTTTATAGACTTCCCACTAATTTATTTTTAAATTTTTGAAATGATTGATACGTTATTTTTTTTAAAGAGTAGTGATGCGTCACCATGAAACGTTTGTCACCAAAATTTTATTGTATATTAAGTCAATTATTATTTATTCGGATGTAAAATCATATTGTCAATCAGTCGGGTGGTTCCGACTATTACAGCCAATGCCATCACCACCGGCCGGTCGATTTTTGCAATATTATCTAATGTATCGGGATCACAGATTTTGATATAGTCAATTTCCGTGCCCGGGTGAGAAGAAATGGAATCTGTTGCATTTTCGATTAACGTTCCTGCATTGGTGATTCCGTTCTCTACGCTGCGCTGCGTATTTTTTAGTGCGGTGATCAGTGAAAGCGCAGCAATGCGCAGATCCGGAGTCAGTTTGGAGTTTCTCGAACTCATGGCCAGGCCGTCTGCTTCACGAACAGTCGGGTGCCCGATAATTCGGATATTAACGTTCAGATCTTTGACCATGCGCTGAATAATGGCCAGCTGCTGAAAGTCCTTTTCACCGAATACCGCAATATCCGGAGCCACCACGTTAAAAAGTTTGGCAACAATGGTCATTACACCCTGAAAATGTCCGGATCGGGAAAGCCCGCAAAGATGGCTTGGGAGTTTTTTCTGGTCGATAAATGTATCAAATCCCGGCGGGTAGAAATCGGCCTTGTTCGGTATAAACGCAACATCCACGCCGATATCGTCAGCCAGTTTCAGATCCCTGTCAAGATCGCTGGGATAAGATTCAAAGTCTTCCCCTGGGCCAAACTGGGTGGGGTTAATAAAAATACTGATAACCAGTTTATCGCCATGGCGTTTAGCCTCTTTCATCAAAGACAGATGGCCTTCATGAAGAAATCCCATTGTCGGCACAAAGGAGATTAAATTTCCTTCCCGGCGATGGCGGCTTGACCAGTTCGTCATTTTTTCTAATGACTGGATAGTTTCGATGATAGACGCTCCAATTTCTTTGTTTGATGGGGTCCGTCTAAGGGGTCAGGGACCGCATTACCTGACCGGATATCGCTTTTGGAAAATAGTATGTTGATTTTCGCGGCATGATCAAGCCTTTTTCTGCAATCCGTGTCACCTGGTCATTTTGGGTCGGGTTTAAAATAAATACCATGTCATGAGTTCCGGCTGTTGCCGCTGTGATCGCGTTGATTTTTTTGCTGGTAAAATTAATCAGGTCGTGATCGTCTAACATGTCATCATCAAAACCAAGAAGTTTAACAAAAATAAGCCGGGTCAGGATAATAACATCCAGTTCTTTTAGCGGCGCCTCGATTTCATTGCCAAAAATATTGTCCATCACGCCTGTTTTCAGTTTAAGGGCATAAAATTCTTTTCGGTTTTTGATAAAAACACTGAATTTATGCTCCCCGCCAGTGCCTGCCATTGCCTGATCCAGTTGCTGCTGTGTTGTGACCGGATCTGACGGATCAAATGAATATTTTGCTATGTCAAAAAAGGTTTCCGCTTTTTGCAGAAAACTGTTTTGCGTCTCTTTTGAAATGGTTGTCAACAGACGGTGGGTGGGCAGAATAACCAGGCCGGGATCCTGGATGGAACACAGGTACATCATGGTGTAATTGGCCGGATGGACTGAGTTGAATTCTGGATCATTTTCAATCAGCCATTTTCTATAATTTAAAGCCGTTTCATACCGGTGGTGCCCGTCGGCGATAAATAATTTTTTTTCTTTAAATGCATCAGAGACTTTTTGATGCATCAACGGATCGGTGATTCTCCACAACTTGTGCCGATGGCCGGCATCATCGCTAAAATCAAAAACAGGTGCCATATTTTCAATGGAATTTGTTAACAGCCCGAGAATATTTTCCTGATCGGAAAAGATGGAAAATATCTGGCTGAAGTTGGCACGACAGGCTTTGATCAGTTCCAGTCGTTCGGTTTTGACCTTGGAAAATGTTGTTTCATGGGGAAGCACAATACCCTTGTCAAAGGGTTCCAGTCTGACCCGGGCAATCAGGCCAAAACGGGTAACCGGTTTATCGGCAACATTAAATTCCACAGCAGTAAGGTATAATGCCGGATCAGAATCCTCGATCAGGATGCCGTCCTTTACCCAGTTTTTAAAATATGCCGCAGCGCGGGTGTGGGGATTGTCATGGCCCGTATCGGCGTTTGTTGGTTTGCCTTTGTCCAGGCGAACAGCGCTGTTCGGATGGCGATTATAGAAGACGTCCCGTTCTTTGTCAGAAATGACATCATATGGCGGCGTTACGACATCTGATATATTTTTGATTTTTTCAGTATTGTAAAGTATGCCTCGAAAGGAAGTTATTTCTGCCATTTAACTATGTCCTTATGGTGGAATCCAATTATTTTTTTTGGCGTTTAATTTTTTACATTAATAATAACCATTGAGAAATAAACGGAAATATATAATTTGTCAACTGTATTATAAGCAGAGCGATTGTTCGTTTTTTATTGACAAATATCAGAGGGGTGCGTAGAAATTTATAATAAATAGAGCGATTGTTCGCTTTTTTATTCAGATTAAATCCTGCTATTTTAATTTTTGGGGGGTCGGAAAAACAGTGTTTTTCCATAATTGATGGCGTGACACAGGGAAAGGCGTAATAAAATGAATATTGATGATATTAAACAGGTGTTGATTGTCGGTTCCGGCAATATGGGGCAGCAGATCGGGTTCCAGATCGCTGTCAGTGGTTATGATGTTGTATTATATGATATTGCACAAAGCCTTCTTGATAAGGCCATGGACAGAATCGGGAAGCTTGCAAAGACATATATTGCCGGCGGCCGTTTAAATGATCAAAGTGCTGCAGATGCCTTAAAACGAATCCGAACAACCATTGATGCGGAAGATGCCGGTAAAAAAGCGGATTTTGTGAGTGAATCCGTGCCTGAGGATCCGGATCTGAAGGGAAAGGTGTTTGCCCAATTCAATAAAATTTGTCCAGCGCATACGATATTTACCACCAATACGTCGTCCCTGATTCCCTCGATGATTGCCCAGGCTACTGGCCGGCCGGACCGGTTTTGCGCATTTCACTTTCATGATGTCCGGTTTAACAATATCGTGGATATTATGCCGCACCCGGGGACGTCAGAAGAAACAGTGGCATTGATCAAGGATTTTGCCGAGCGTATCGGTCAGGTGGCCATTGTATTGCAGAAAGAAAATTTTGGGTATGTTTTTAACGCCATGCTGATGGAGCTTATGAAATCCGCCCAGAGCCTTGCGGCCAATGATGTCGCGTCCGTGGAGGATATTGACCGGGCATGGATGGGGGTGATGCATACCATACTTGGCCCATTTGGCATTATGGACAGTATCGGATTGGATACAGTTTGGAAGGTGACCGACTACTGGGCCAATATTTTAAAAGATCCTCAGGCCATTGCCAATGCGGCTTTTTTGAAAAAATATGTTGATGCCGGAAATGTCGGCGTTAAAACAGGAAAAGGATTTTATTCCTATCCCGACCCGGCCTTCGGGAAACCGGGGTTCATAGAAGGGAAAATTAATTCTTAAAGGAGGATGAAAATGGGCAAACCTGTTGTTGCCATTGTCAAATATGAAAAACCCCTGGCGTCCGTCCGAAAGGCGGTGGAACTATCCAATGGGCTGCAGAATATGCCGGCCAATGCCAAGGTGTTTATCAAACCCAATATTGTTTTCTGGACCAAGGCCACCGTGTTCCCTAAATGGGGGGTGATTACCACATCCCGTGTGATTGAAGACATGGTGATTATTTTAAAGGAACACGGTATTTCGGACATCACTATTGGTGAGGGAATCGTGGCTGCGCCCGGGGATACGGAGACACCGGCCCATGCGTTTAATTATCTGGGATATGAAACACTCCGGCAGCGATACGGGGTCAAGTATATCAATGTCATGGAACGTCCGTTTGAAAAAGTGGATCTCGGGGATGATGTTTCCTTAAATTTTAATACAGATATTATCAACAGTGATTTTGTGGTGGATTTGCCGGCCATGAAAACTCATAACCAGACCGTTGTCAGTCTGGGGATTAAAAACCTGAAAGGCACTATTAACATTGCCTCCCGGAAAAAATGCCACAGCGCGGACCCGGTAAAAGATTTAAATTTTCATGTCGCCAAACTGGCCGACAAGATGCCCCCCATATTTACATTGATTGATGGTATTTATACACTGGAGCGTGGGCCGGCATTTGACGGAAAGATCCGGCGCAGTAACCTCTTGTTGGCTTCAGCGGACATTCTTTCCGCTGATATGGTGGGCGCTAATGTGCTGGGGCATCCGGTGGAAAATGTGCCTTACCTGGTTCATGCGGCAAATAACCGACATCGTCCCATGGATTTATCGGATATTGAAGTGAAGGGGGAGAAAATAGAAGACGTGGCATCTTTTCATGAATATGATTTCCCTTACAGTGATTCGGATGACGGAAATATGCCCACGCCCCTTGCCAAGCAGGGAATAAAGGGCTTGTACTACCGGAAATACGATTTGAGTATGTGTACCTATTGTTCGGCATTGAACGGACTGGTGCTGACGGCTATCCGGTATGCCTGGAAAGGGGAGCCCTGGGAAGGCGTTGAGGTGCTGACCGGTAAAAAAATGCAGCCCACGCCGGGAATGAAAAAGACGATCCTTTTGGGAAAATGTATGAGCAAACTGCATAAGGACAATCCGGATATCATTGAGGCAATTCCGGTCAAGGGATGCCCGCCGGACCCGAAAGATATTATTAAAGCGCTGCACCAGGCAGGCATTGAGGCTGATCCGGGATTGTTTGACCAGGTGGATATGTTGCCCGGATTTTTCATGGCCCGGTACCAGGACAAGCCGGAATTTGATGAGGCATTTTTTCAGGTGAAATAGATTGTGTATCGCGTATTGAATTGTATTTTAATCAGGCCGTTTGGGGATATTCCCAAACGGCCTGATTGATTATCCGGATAGTCAGATTCTCTTTAAAATATCATCCGCCACACCCCTCGATGGGGTCCGCATAAAATCGGGATAAAATAGTGCAGGGTAAAACCGGCTTCTATGTAACTCCATTTATAATGATTTTAAATAATTGATAAGTTATTTTCTCATACAGTGGTGACACGTCACCATGAAAAGCTTTTTACTTTACCCCGATTCCCATTCTTTCAGGTAAAAACAATCGAATGCCCCATTGCTTTTTTAAATGAATCATTATATTCAAAATTCATATTTATTAACATACTTATCATATTCACATCACATGATATTTAATTCTTATTTGGTTTAATGCACATATATTTTACTGGAGCAATAATGCTGATGAAAGAGAGCCTATCTAATGTAGCGACAACAGGAACCGGGCATTCTAATGGAAAACAATTGAGCCTTGGCATTTGCCTGGGCGCTTCCACCATATCGGTTGTGCAGGTGGCGGCAAACCGCAACGACGACCCAAGTGGAAGTGCGGAGAAAGACAATGGTCAGCGTATTGTTGACTTTTCGGTTCATTCCCATGGCGGTGATCCAAAACAGACCATGATGTCCGTTATAAAAAATCTCGATTTTAACACATTTGACAAAATCGCAGTGACGGGAAGAAAATTTCATAAGTTTGTTAACCTGACCGCCATTTCAGAGCCGGAAGCGGTTGAGTATGCATTTAAGTTTGTAAAACCCAAAGAGGGTGTCTGCCCGGCAGTGGTGTCGGCCGGCGGTGAAACGTTCATGACCTATGTGCTGGACAGCAACGGCCGGATATCCAACGTGGTGACAGGCAATAAATGCGCGTCGGGTACGGGGGAGTTTTTTCTCCAGCAGCTTCGACGAATGGACATATCGCTTGAAGACATCGAGGACTGGACCGATAATGAAGATCCTTACCATGTGTCTGGACGATGTTCCGTGTTTTGCAAGTCGGACTGCACCCACGCCACCAACAAGGGCATTCCAAAGTCAAAAGTGACAGCCGGACTGTGTGTCATGATGTCGAACAAGATTTTGGAACTTTTGAAAAAAGTAGATCGCAAAAATATCATGGTGACCGGCGGAACCGCATTGAACAAAATGATGATTAAAAACCTGAAAGCTGAAATTCCCGGGTTGATTGTTCCGGAAGAAGCCCCGTATTTTGAAGCTTTGGGTACGGCGTTATGGGCACTGGACCATCCGACCGCCCCGTTTCCCGGGAAAGCGTCGCTTTTTCGTACGGAGATTGAACCGTTTGAATCTTTGGCACCTCTGGCAGATTTCAAAGATCAGGTGGAATTTAAAACCATAAAAACAGACACGGCAAGGGACGGTGACAACTGCATTCTGGGGCTTGACGTAGGGTCTACCACCACCAAGGTAGTGCTCTTGCGAAGAGACGACAATGCCATGCTTGCCTCCATCTACCTGAGAACCAGCGGTGATCCGGTCGGCGCGTCCCGGAAATGTTACGCGTCGATTCTTGGGCAGGTAGCATCCGTGGTTGATCCGGCCAGCATCAAAATTACCGGCCTGGGCGTCTGCGGTTCCGGCCGCCAG
>CAZQLG010000118.1:0-7953 GCA_964594105.1 uncultured Desulfococcus sp.
GCAAACAGGGATTGTCAAGGCACGTTTTTGAAGAAAATTAATAAAAAAATTGAGGCGGTTCGGTGGGTTAAAATGAAAAAAGTCTGGTTGTGAACCCTCCGTCGAATATCTACGAAAAATAAATTATAACATAACCGGGATCGATCCACGACACAGACGGATTTACTTATCGCTGCTTCCTTCCGGATCTGACGAGGTTCGTAATCGTCTGTTGCGCGGCGACCGGTCAGAATAACTTATTTACCCGCATTCAACCCTTGGGAGGGAATTCTGCCCCGCATAAAGCGGATTTCGGGAAACAAGGCACCGCTGACACCCCGCATATCACAACCAGGGTTACGGTTATAAAACTTAAATTTTTTCTTTTCAAGAAAGAAAAATAAAAAAGTAAGCCATCTTTTTTTTTGTTGTCACCGTATCATTAACCATTATAGAATAATCACGAATAAAATCAAACTCACTGCAAATTCTCACAACCAAATGATATGTTCATGCCAATCTCAGAAGACATTTTAATTAATCATCCGTTTATCCAAAAATTTTACCAAACGATCACACAATATGACATGATACAAAAAGGGGAGGCCATTCTTGTCGGGGTATCCGGCGGTCCGGACTCCATGGCCCTTTTACATGCATTGATGGCTTTATCGGATTTTATGGACCTGCGGCTGGGGGTGGCCCATTTAAATCACTGTCTCAGACAAGCGGCGGCAGATAATGATGAAAAATTTGTGGTTGCCGTGGCAAAAAAATATGAATTGCCTGTTTTTGCAGAAAAAAAAAATATTTTGCAGGAACGGGAAAAAACCGGTTTTTCCATAGAAGAAGCCGGAAGAGAGGCCCGGTATCATTTTTTTAATACGGTTTGCCGAAAAAAAGCGTTTGATAAAATTGCTGTGGGACACCATCAGGATGACAATGCTGAGCTGATTTTGCTGAATCTTCTTCGCGGAAGCGGCCCTGTGGGGATTGGCGGAATCCCGCCAATCAGGAAAAAAATTATCCGTCCGTTGATTCGAATCCCACGAACTGAAATAATTGACTATATAGAATCGCAAAAAATTGACTATGTCATTGATCAATCAAACGATGACGAACAGTTCGCCAGAAATAAAATCCGACATCACCTCATGCCTTTACTAAAAAAAATCTACAACCCAAAAATAGCTGAAACACTCACCCGTATGGGAACGATCCTTCAGTCAGAAGAAGAATGGATAGGCGCTTTGGTAAAGCCTTTGTTTGATCAAGCGGTCTTAAATTCAGATGGCCAAAAAATAAAACTGTCTATTTCCACACTGTTGGCTTTTCATATGGCGGCACAACGCAGAGTCATTCGCAAAGCCATTTTGAAAATAAAAAAAAATTTGAGGCGAATCACTTTTTTACATATTGACGCGATTATACAACTGATAACCGCAGGGCAGACGGATGCGCGGTTAGACCTGCCGGATCAGATAAGAGTTCTAAAAATAGCCGATCAACTGATTATCCAAAAAGAAACGAAAAACCTGCGCGCAGTAAAGCCGACGACTGAAGAGGCAAAACCGATTTTTTTTGAATATTTGCTATATAGCGCCTCAGCAGAATCACAGGATACGGTTTATATTCATGAAATAAAAACCCGTATTTCATTTAACAAAACAACCCCTGCCCAGATCCAAAATTTGGCCGGGCAAGGGGAATTTACCGCTTTTTTCGATTGGGACCGGTTAGAATTCCCATTAATTATCCGAAATGTCCGTTCTGGAGACCGATTTTCGCCCCTTGGCATGGCCGGTACCCAGAAGCTGAAAAAATTTTTTAATAACCATAAAATAGATTCTTTTAAGCGGGCTGCCACCCCGATATTTCTGAGCGGTAATATGATTATCTGGGTGGGTGGGTTTAGAATTGCAGATCCGGTTAAAGTCACACCTGAAACAAAAACCATTCTCAAAGTAGGGATATCTTTTAAAAACAAGTCGTTTTATTAAAGACTGATGGGCAAAACAATTTCAGGCTTCTATGTAACTCATAATCTTTTGAAATGATTGACAAGTTATTTTCTCAAATAGTGGTGATTCATCACCATGAAAAGCTATTTACAAAACAGAATCGTCCCGAAATAACGATCTGATTCTTTATCTGTTAATTTAAGTAGTTGACAATTTTAATCATAGTAAAATAAATAATATAATTTACTATTTTAAATTCGTTATTATAATATATTGATTAATTAAAGCGAAACCGAAAAACTTACAAGAGAGCCAGCGTTATGGTTAATGCATCAAAGACCAATTTCGTACAGAGGAGACTGTTTTGAACCCTTTTAATAAAAATATAGCACTTTGGATTATCATCGTGCTGATGATGATCATGCTGTACAATATTTTTAACCAGCAGCACCAAACCGAGGCGGAAATCGGCTATAGTGAATTTCTTACAATGGTTGAAAGTGATAAAATCTCAAAGGTCGTTATCCAGGGAGACAATTTACTTGTAACCAACCAGGGGGGAGTCCACTACCGTGTCTTTGCTCCCCAGGATAGCGAAATGATCAGCATTATCCGAAACAAGGGCGTCTCCATTGAAGCAAAACCCAAACAGCAGACGCCCTGGTTTATTTCAATCCTGGTTTCATGGTTTCCGATGGTATTACTGATCGGCGTCTGGATATTTTTCATGCGCCAGATGCAGGGCGGCGGCGGAAAAGCACTTTCATTTGGCAAAAGTAGTGCACGCATGCTTTCTGACCAAACGGAAAAAATCACTTTTGACGATGTGGCCGGTATTGATGAGGCCAAGGAAGAAGTCGGAGAAATCGTTGATTTTTTGAAAGACCCTAAAAAATATACCCGATTGGGTGGACGAATTCCCAAAGGTATTTTAATGGTCGGTGCCCCCGGAACCGGCAAGACCCTTTTAGCCCGCGCCATTGCCGGAGAAGCCGGGGTGCCTTTTTTCAGCATCAGTGGATCTGATTTTGTTGAAATGTTTGTCGGGGTCGGCGCATCCCGGGTCAGAGACCTTTTTGTACAGGGTAAAAAAAATGCTCCCTGCCTGATTTTTATCGACGAAATTGATGCCGTGGGAAGGCACAGAGGCGCCGGACTCGGCGGCGGGCATGATGAACGAGAGCAGACCCTGAACCAGTTGCTGGTTGAAATGGATGGGTTTGAATCCAATGAAGGTGTTATCCTGATTGCGTCCACCAACCGTCCGGATGTTTTGGATCCCGCACTGCTCCGGCCCGGAAGGTTTGACCGCCAGGTGGTTATCTCACTGCCGGATATCCGGGGAAGAAAAGCCATTATTGAAGTTTATATTAAAAAAACACCCCTTGATCCGGATGTAGATCCGGCCGTCTTGGCCAAAGGAACCCCGGGATTTTCCGGTGCGGATCTGGAAAATATGATCAACGAAGCCGCATTGATTGCCGCCAAAAAAGGCAAAGACCGTCTGGCTATGGTTGATTTTGAAGATGCCAAAGATAAAATTGTCATGGGTCTGGCGCGCAAATCAAAAGTCATCAAAGATGATGACAAAAAAAATACCGCCTATCACGAAGGCGGACATGCCATCGTGGCCCGGTTTCTGCCGGAAACAGACTCCATCAACAAAATTACCATTATTCCCCGCGGCCGGGCTGCCGGAGTTACCTGGTTTTTGCCGGAAGAAAAGGATTTTCAATACAAAGACCAGCTTATCAGTGAACTGGCGGTGGCCATGGGCGGACGTGTGGCTGAAGAACTGATTTTTAACCGCATCAGCACCGGCGCAGCCAATGATATTAAACAGGCCACCAATCTGGCAAGTTACATGGTCCGGGCCTGGGGAATGAGTGAAAAAATAGGGCCGCTGTCATTTGCCAAGCAGGATGAACAGATCTTTTTAGGCAGGGAAATCTCCCAGCACCGGGACTATTCGGAAGCTACGGCTCAAATCATTGACAGTGAGATATCCA
Source organism: uncultured Desulfococcus sp. (assembly GCA_964594105.1). Taxonomy (GTDB): domain Bacteria; phylum Desulfobacterota; class Desulfobacteria; order Desulfobacterales; family Desulfosalsimonadaceae; genus SURF-3. The sequence goes on from CAZQLG010000118.1 coordinate 3,950, forward strand.
GCCTGGTGAAAAACAGTTACAAAAATGCCCACAAAATTTTAGAAGAAAATGTTGATATTCTTCATAAACTTGCTGCTTTGCTCATTGAAAAAGAAACAGTTCTCGGCAAAGAATTAGATGATCTGATTTATGAGATGCGCCCGGGCATCACCATACCGGGAATAACTCCGGATTCTGACCATGGAGCGGCAAAAGCCACGGAATCAAAAGAATAGATCAAGTTCAGATAAAAAATGACGACAAAACAATACACCCTTTCATGGCAAAACCACTGCCTGGAGTTAGGCGAACACACCCGAATCATGGGGATTTTGAACATTACTCCGGATTCATTTTCAGATGGCGGTAAATTTTTTGCCTTGGATGCTGCCCTGGCACAGGCTGAAAAAATGATCGCGGCAGGCGCCGATATCATTGATATCGGAGGTGAATCCACCCGGCCTTTTCCCGAACCTGTTTCAATTGAAGAAGAAACCCGGCGGGTTATCCCGCTGATCGAGTACCTGTCAAAAAAAATAGCCATTCCCATTTCCATTGACACGACCAAGTCTGTTATCGCCCGTCGGGCTGTTTCCGCAGGTGCGTCGATCATAAATGACATCAGCGCATTAAGGCTTGATCCCGACATGGCTGAGGTCGCGGCAAAAAACGATGTACTGCTCATCCTGATGCATATGAAGGGAACCCCGTCAGATATGCAGGTGTCACCCACCTATGATGACCTGTTGGGTGCGATTAAAAATTTTCTAAACCAGGCCATTCTCCGGGCTGAAAAATCCGGTGTTTCAAAAAATAAAATCATCATTGATCCGGGCATCGGATTCGGCAAAACCGTGCAGCACAATCTTTTTTTAATCAATAACTTAAATGAGTTTCAGGAGTTGAATGTTCCGGTTCTTCTGGGATCTTCCCGGAAAGCGTTTATCCGTAAAATTCTTGTTCAAGCCGAGAAGACAGAACCCAAACCAGACCACCCGTTGGTCGAAACCGGCACCCAGGCATCTGTTGCCGCCGGAATCATGGGCGGCGCCCATATTGTTCGGGTCCATAATGTTGCCAATACCAGTGCAACGGTCAAGATAATTGATGCGATACGGAATTCTGTTTTAACATAACCTAAATTCAGGCGGAAAAACATGCTTTTAGTCGTTGATGTGGGCAACACCCATACGGTAATCGGGATATTTGAGAAAAATACTCTAATTTGCGACTGGCGGATTCGCTCAACACCCCGCATTACAAAAGATGAATTTAATATTATTATTTCAAATCTTTTTCAAAGCAAAAAAATCAACCCGTCAGACATCCGCAAAATCATCATCTCCTGCGTAGTCCCTCCAATGATGAAGGTCCTTAATGATTATTGCGTAAAATATCTGGAACATGCTCCCTGCTGGATTGAGGCAGGCTCAGTTAACATGCCTATCTTATATGACAACCCCGAAGAGGTCGGTGCAGACCGCCTGGTAAACAGCATCGCCGCCTATCACATATACCGGACAAGCCTGATTGTCATTGATTTCGGTACTGCCACGACATTTGATGTAGTAACGGCCAAGGGGGAATATCTGGGAGGCGCTATTGCACCCGGGATCGGTATTGCTGCCGAAGCCCTATTTAAACACGCATCCAGACTTCCCCGGGTAGAGTTGTTCAATCCACCGAAAACCGTGATTGGCAAAAATACCGTCCATAGCATGAAAGCCGGGATTATCTACGGATATTCGGAAATGGTGGACGGAATGGTTCGCCGGATCAAAAAAGAAATGCCGAGGGAACCTGAACCAAAAGTAATCGCAACCGGTGGACTGGCACCGTTAATGAAGAATATATCAGAGACCATTGAATCCGTTGAAACGGGATTGACGCTGGAAGGGTTGAAAATTATCAGCCAACAACTTTAATGGCTTCGTAAAAAGTCCACCTTCTATTTTAGCTTTGGGTTGCGCTGCATCCTTCGTTTCTTCATAGTACGACAAGTACGAATCATCACTCAGGATTTGCGCGCCTTGAATTTGAAGCTTTTTTCTTTGCCATCGGAATCTGACTTTTTACGAGTTTGTCAAGATTAGGTCTAAAAAAAAGAATTCATTACGTTTTTAAAATGTTCTCCACGCCATGCAGAACCCGGGCTGGTGTCAACCGACGTTAAAACATCCTTATGAACAAATGGAAGAAAGTCCGAAAAGCCGGGCATTACAACTCGAACTACGGGGAATTCCAGTACCGGATGGGTGAGGTCCAAAACGATGAGATCGGTATCAAGATCACGGCATAACTTTTTGATTGCTTCGATTTCTGATAAAATATCTCCGTTTATACTGTCCCTGAAAGCGATGGTATCACCTTTTTCCAAAAAGGAAATATCTTTTTGAGAGACACAGCACTTGAACAGCTGGTAAAAATTGGAGATGCGGGAGCGATGGATGACAGGCCTGTCCATATCAGGACGGGAGGTCTTCAGAGTGCGGCGGCCCTGCATGTATTCAGTCAGACAACGACTGAGCGCTTCCTCCAAATTGAATGAAACGCCTGGCATGAGAATTTTATGTTCCAGTCTTCCAATCCTTAGATTGTGATTGATAAACAGCACACCGATGCTTGGAAATTGTCCGCACATGGAGAAATCCTTCAGAATTATTTCAACATTTTCGTTTTCATAAAATGCTATCATGGACTTCAGGCGTTCATTTTTAAGTGTATTAATGTCGATGGTGGGGATTGTTTGCTCAGGCTTGATGATCTGAATTTGGGTGTACCGTTCAAATACTTCGCACGTAGCCTGAATAATGGCCTCCTCCAAAGTATTTCCGGCTGCCATGCCATTGGAAGCGCTAATATAGGCAATAAAATTAATGGGAACCTTGACGTTTTTGTCTTGCATTATCGAATAACCGTTCACCCAGTGTCTGGCTATTTGGCTGTTTTTGATTTCTTCGATATCCTTTGAAAACAGGTGGGATTGGCTGCTCAACAGTGTTTCAATAGACAGGTATTCAGTTTTCAAGCTATCCTGGTGGCTGTTGACATAGCCATCCAGCCATTCAAAGTTCAAAAAACGGTTGACTTCCCGGCTGTAAAGGGCAGGCATGTTAAAGCGAACTTGTTCTTCAAATGCTTGGAAGAACAGCCCGCCGCTGAACCGCTCGGCCAGTTCTGCGTGGGCGCTGGCTTTGGAAAGCAGAGGTGTCAGGCCTTTTCCCTGACATTCCAGATTAATGGAATTGATACAAATGCCGGACCAATGAATCTGGTCTGAAAACTGAAAGGGCATATATTGGATATCATAGCCCAGCTTTTCAAATCCGGTGACGATATTACGAATAGTGTTTTCCGGTGTATCAGTTTTTCCAAATTCGTTGCGGATATAATTTTTAAAATTCATATATTATTACCTGTAATTATGATGGTTTGATATATTGCCAATGCAAGATTTCAAAAATTTTTAAATTCACAATTCAAGATGTGAGATTAAATTTTTCTCAGTCACGTATGATTACCACAGAGATCATGGAATTGTTTGCTGAGTTAACTTGAAATTGAAAATTTTGAAAACTTATGAGAGTTGACTCTGACAGATCATACCTTAAGGATTGATAAAAAGCGGGAGCAGCGAGGCCTTCTCTGAACTCTCTGTAACTAATCTCAATGGTATTTCCAGATTTTCCTGAGTAAACCAGCTCTTTTTTTACAAAATCCGATGAGTAAACATCCTCTATCTTCCATCCGTCAGGTGAATTTGCTATTCCAACCCACCGCTTAATCTTTTTAACAGTTCCGACTTGAGCTGAGAGAAATGGCATTCCAACATTGGCATTGACTGTTTGGCCAACTGTATATGTTTTGAATGGCTTCGTCTCAATTACTGTCGCACAACTGCTAAGGAGACAAATAAATAACGCGCAGATGGCAATCTTTGAAAATTTTTTCATTAACTTTTCCTCATCTATAACGCCGCTAATCAGCCGCGCGGCTTTTTGCGTCGGCTGAATTAGCCTTGTTAG
>CAZQLG010000119.1:0-7881 GCA_964594105.1 uncultured Desulfococcus sp.
ATCATTACTCAGGATCTGCGCGCCTTGAATTTGAACTTTTATACGTTGCCGTCGATATCTGGCTTTTCAAGAGGCTATCAAATAAGGAGAAGAGCGATGTTTAAGGACTATTTAAGCAAAATCATCCGCAATGAAAACTTAAACGAAAATGAAATGTCGGCAATGATGACAGAAATCTTTTCCGGAGATATTACCGACGCTCAGATCGGCGCATTTATGGGTGCGTTGGCCACCAAGGGCGAAACCTTTGAAGAACTTGCCGGAGCGGCGACGGCCATGCGAAGAAAAGCGCACCGGATCGAAGCCATGGCCTCAACAATTGTAGATACCTGCGGAACCGGCGGCGACGGAGCAAAGACCTTTAATATATCGACCACCACCGCCTTTGTGGTTGCCGGATGCGGGGTTACCGTGGCTAAACACGGCAACCGCTCCATTTCCAGCCAGTGCGGGAGCGCGGATGTGCTTGAAGCTTTGGGAATGAAGATTGATATCAATCCGGAGATTGTGGAAGAGGCCATTGCTGAAATCGGCATTGGTTTTTTATTCGCACCAATTTATCACAGTGCCATGCGGTTTGCAGCGAATGCCCGAAAAGAGATCGGCCTGCGCAGCATATTTAATATGCTCGGTCCCCTCACCAATCCGGCAGCAGCCAACTGCCAGCTGCTCGGCGTTTTTGCGCCGGAATTAACCGAAATGTTTGCCCAGGCCTTAAAACTGCTGGGAACAAAACGTGCTTTTGTGGTGCACGGCCATGACGGACTCGATGAAATTTCCATTTGCGCCCCTACCCGCATTTCCGAATTAAATAATGGCCGGGTCAGCACCTATGATATCATGCCGGAACAATTTTTCGGTCAGACAGCAGACCCGGACGATCTTGTGGGTGGAACGCCGGAAGAAAATGCTGAAATCACAAAAAACATTTTAAACGGTGAAAAAGGCCCCAAACGGGATGTAGTCTTAATCAATTCGGCCGCCGCCCTGGTCGCTGCCGGAAAAACCGATAATTTTAAAGAGGGTATCCAGGTAGCGGCAAATGCCATAGACAATGGAGAAGCCCTTTCCAAATTAAATACGCTGATTACATTTACCCGGGAGAACGGATAATGGGCACTGATTTTTTAAGCAAAATCATTGAATACAAGCAGCACGTAATCACCAAACAAAAGCTTTACCGATCGGAAAGCAGCCTGCGCAATGATGCGGAAAAATGCCTCGATCACCGGCCGTTTATTTCACCCATGGCAACTGACGATGCCGATGATACAACCATCCATATCATCGCAGAAATCAAACGCGCTTCACCGTCTAAAGGCATGATTGCCCCGGACCTGATCGCTGCCGATTATGCCGCTGCCTATGAACGCGGCGGAGCCTCCGCTATATCCGTGCTGACTGAAGACCACTGGTTTAAGGGAAGCCTTGATGATTTGACAGATGCCCGTGAGGCGTCTGTACTGCCGATACTGAGAAAAGACTTTACCATTTCCACTTACCAAATTTATGAATCTGCGATTATCGGTGCGGATGCCATCCTGCTGATTGTTCGGATTCTTTCCCAAAACCAGTTAAAGGACTATCTGGATCTTTGTGCGGAGTTAAACATAGATGCGTTGGTTGAAATTCATACACAAGAGGATATTGACAAAATGAAAGGCAGCAGGGCTTGTCTGATCGGTATCAATAACCGGAATTTGGAATCATTTGATACGGATATTGCCACGGCAATTGATTTGAAGGCCAGACTTGACCCGGACCAGATACCGGTTGCCGCTAGCGGCATTGCCACAAAAAAAGATATTCAAAAAACACGAACAGCCGGTATAAAACATTTTCTAATCGGGGAAAGTATTGTACGATCAACTGATCCGGAAAAATTTATTCAATCACTCAAAACAGAGGAAACCGAATTCTAATGGAAACCTTTTTACAACCAAAATTTCCGCAAATAAAAATTTGCGGCCTGACCCGTACGGATGAAGCAATAAAGTGTGCATCAGCCGGTGCAGATGCCATTGGGCTTGTTTTTTTTAAAAAAAGCCCGCGATATATAAAACCTGAAAAAGCAAAAACAATTTGTGCATCTCTTCCGGATAATATCACCACAGTGGGCGTCTTTGTCAACGAGCCGTTTAATTCCATTATGGATATTGTGACAACAAGCAATATAGGCGCCGTCCAACTTCACGGAAATGAACCGCCAAAATTTGTCCGACAGCTAACGGATCAGGGACTGATTGTTATCAAGGGATTATACATGGAAACCCAGCCCTCTATTGCACAGGTTTCAACCTACAGTGCATCCGCGTATCTGGTTGAATGTACCAGAGGAGAACTTCCGGGCGGCAACGCCATGACCTGGAACTGGGAGGATGCGGCCACATTCGGTGAAAACCATCCCATGGTGCTGGCAGGCGGTTTGTCGCCGGAAAATGTGGCATCCGCAATCAATCAAGCCATGCCGGACGCTGTGGATGTCAGTTCCGGTGTCGAAAGAACACCGGGGAAAAAAGATATTCATAAAGTAAAACAATTTATAAAAGCAGTACGGGGATGTTCCCCTGAAAGAGAATTAAGGAGAATTTTTTAGATGAATCCAGACACGCATTATAATTCACTGATGTTTCCGGATAACAAGGGGCATTTCGGTCCATATGGCGGGCGTTATGTAGCTGAAACCCTCATGCCCGCTTTGATCGAGCTGGAATCAGCCTATAAAAAATATCTTCCGGACCCGGAATTTCAAAAGGCGTTAAACAATCTGTTAAAAAACTATACCGGCCGCCCTACGCCAATTTTTTTTGCCGAACGTTTAACCAAAGCGTTTGGCGGAGCATCCATCTATTTAAAACGGGAAGACCTCACCCATACCGGTGCGCATAAAATAAACAATACCCTCGGCCAGACCCTGCTCGCCAAATGGATGGGCAAAAAAAAAGTAATTGCCGAAACTGGTGCCGGTCAGCATGGCGTTGCCACCGCCACAACAGCCGCATTGTTCGGCATGGAATGCAAAATTTTCATGGGCGTGGAAGATATACAGCGCCAGGCTCCGAACGTTAAACGCATGGAATTGCTGGGAGCTGAAGTCATACCTGTAGAATCCGGCACAGGAACCCTTAAAGACGCTATGAACGAAGCCCTTCGATACTGGGTTTCTGCGGTTCGGGACACGTTTTATGTCATCGGTTCCGTTGCCGGTCCCCACCCCTACCCGGTCATGGTCCGGGAATTCCAGAAGATTATCGGAGAAGAAGCAAGAGAACAGATCCAGGAAATTACCGGCCGCCTGCCGGATTTGCTGGTGGCATGTGTTGGCGGCGGCAGCAATGCCATGGGTCTTTTCTTTCCATTTCTTGAAGATCAGGCAATCCAAATGATCGGGGTGGAGGCAGCTGGTATGGGTATTGAGACCGGAAAACATGCGGCGACGTTATGTACCGGATCAGTGGGCGTTCTCCATGGCTCCAAGTCCTATCTCCTTCAAAACAAAACCGGCCAAATTAACGAAGCGCATTCCATTTCAGCCGGCCTGGATTATCCAGGCGTCGGGCCGGAACATTCCCTTTTAAAGGACATCGACCGGGTTCAGTATGTGGCGGTCACTGACCAGCAGGCATTGGAAGCATTTTCCGCGCTTTGCCGTCTGGAAGGAATCATTCCAGCCCTGGAAAGCGCCCATGCACTGGCGGCGGCCATGTTTGAAGCAAAAAGCCGGTCCAAAGACGATATTATTCTCGTTAATCTTTCCGGCCGGGGGGACAAGGATTTGGGAATCGTGAGTCCGTTATTATGATGGGCAAATACATTATTAATGTCAAAAAATTGATAATTATTGAATTCAAAGATAAATAATTCAACCACAGAGATCACGGAGAACACAGAGACTAACTGCTATTATATTTTCATCTCTGTGAGCTCTGTGGTCTCTGTGGTCATATTTAAATTTTTATACTTTCTAAAATAAATTAAGGAATTTTTTAAAATGAACCGCTTGAAAAATTCATTTAAAACATTAGCAAAGAATAACGAAAAAGCGCTGGTTGGATTTGTTACTGCCGGTGACCCGGATATTGACACATCTCTTAAAATCATTGCAGTCATGTGTAAAAACGGAATGGATATTTTAGAAATCGGGGTGCCTTTTTCTGATCCGTCCGCCGACGGGCCGGTTATTCAACGCTCTTCATCACGTGCCTTAAAACATGACGTATCTCTAAGAACCGTCATGGATATGATTCGTGAAATCAGAGGAATCACGTCCATTCCTATTATCATTTTCAGTTATTACAACCCCATCATGGCATACGGGATTGAAAATTTTCAACCGGATGCTATTTCTGCGGGCGCTGACGGCGTTCTGCTGGTAGACCTGCCTCTGGAAGAATCTACTGAACTCACTTCTTTGTGGGAAGATAATGACTTTTCACTGATTAACCTGGTGGCGCCAACCACGCCCAAAGACAGAATGGCAAAAATCGCATCCGCATCTTCCGGTTTTTTATACCTGGTTTCCAAAACCGGTGTGACCGGCAGCGACGGACTTGATACATCCGAAATCAGCACCCAAATGGATATCCTGCGTTCAATAACCGATCTTCCCGTGTGTGTGGGATTCGGTATTTCAACTGCGCAAGATGTCGCTGTAGTGTCATCCATGGCTGATGGTGTGGTAATCGGCAGTGCGTTTGAACGATTAATCGAGGAGAATATTAACAACCCGGAGCTGATTTCAATCATCGGCCAGCGGACGGCTGAATACAAGGCCGCCCCAAAACAAAATTGATGGCGTCGTTAAACGTCACATCTACTGCATTGTAGCGGGTTTTCACTCAATATCGGATATGGAGACGGTCATGAAAAAAAAATTACCTCTTTCTATTTTTTATGTTTTAGTCCTGTCAATTCTTTTGGGGAATATGGCCATCGCAAAAGAGTCCCCCAAAGACAATAAACAGACGATTACCCTTCCCACCAAACAAATCATGGCGGATGTTGCCGGCCCACCCAAAATTTATCCCAAATACACGACCCAGCTCATTAATCTGGGCAACCAGAACTCCCAGGCCACCCGGGCACATTACGTAGGACAGATGTCGGAACTGATGCAGGAATTTCCGGGCAGCTCCTATGATCAATGGGTTAAATGGTATATTGCAAAATACCCGCATGCCGTGGATCAGGCGACGGATAAGACATATGCCATGATTTGCAAAATGCAAAAAGCAATGGCTGAAATTGACAGGGAGATGGTCAGGCAATGGGTGCAGGAATTAATTTTAACCAAAACCTATGCCGGTCTTAGATTTCAGGAATCTATTTTAAAAGCCATCTCAGAAAAAAACAGCACCACATACAGACTGGCACGCCCGGATGAGGAATCCAAAGGGATTGACGGATTCATCGGAACGGAACCGGTTTCCATCAAACCCGTATCATATCAGTCCAAAAATTTCCTGCCGGAAACCATTGATGCAAAAATTATTTTTTATGAAAAAATAAGGGGGGGAATTAAAGTCTTTTATAAATAATGATATTGTGTTTTATAGGTTTTTATCAAAAAAATATGATATTATATTTAAAATTAATAATTAGTCGTTGAACGGAAAATCCATTAACAGCAACTTTTCCGTCATTGCGCGCCACACCGCTGGCGTCGCAGGGACGGATACGACCAAAGCAATCTCATAAAGGCCAGGGGATTACTTCGTCGTTCGTCCCTCACTTCTCGTAATGACAGCCGGAATTCAGGGTTTTCGTTCAGGCAATGATTAGTTGGTGTTATTAAAAACCTCACCTTTACAACAGGAAACGAAAAAAAATATGACCATAAAAATTAAAAGTAATATAAAATCGTTAATGACCCAAAAAAGCTTTGATATAAAAAAGTTAAGAGAAAAAACCGGCCTTCCTCACATTGCGATTTTAAATGCCTGCTCTGATAAAATTGAATACAGCGGGTTGAATATTTTAAACAAAATTGCAACCGCCATGAAAGTATCCATCAAAGAATTGTTTGATGAAATCGATCTCACCCCAAAAAAGGGGAAACCCAAAAGCATAATGACTGGTGAAACCAAGATTTCCTCCGTCACCAACCAGCTCATTAACCTAATCATGAAAATGTCAACCACGGACAAAAACAAACTGCTTCAAACTTATAATAAATTAAAGAAATCTCCCTCTATGATAAGTGACACCTCGAATGTCACCACAAATCTGGTTGAATTAATTATGACCATGCCTTTGGAAGACAGATGCCAGCTCCTTGGTGAATTCATTTCATACAGCGGAACCACAAAAAGGAAATACAGCAGGCAAAAATTTTTCCGACCGGTACATTTCAATGCAAAAGGCTCGCTATTTCATGGGAGCACCGAAGACATCGGCCTTGGCGGCGTATTTATTGAAATAAAAAATGCCAAAACCATTTTTTCAATCGGTGATCCGGTAAAAATGAATCTTGAGCATCCCCAAACCCGTCAACATTCCAATATCACCGGGAAAATTTTCAGAATTGCTAAAGCCGGCATCGGAATCGAGTTTGACCGGCCATTATAAATTTCATCCTTTCTGAATGTATTCGATTCTTTATTCAAAACCCGGCGGCGGTTGAAATCCGCCGGTAATCTCTTTGATCAGGCCGGCAAAACAAATCGGCGTTCTGTCTTCAAGATATGAACCGACAATCTGAATACCCACCGGCAACCCGTTTTCCGCCAAACCAACAGGGGCGACGGTGGCCGGCAGATAAGACACGCATGTTAACCCTGCCCACGCCGACAGGGTATCGTAATAAGGCCGATCTTGACCATTCACCGGAAGGGTTCGTTCAAAAAAATCCGTATGATCATGCGCAAAAGCCGTCACCGAAACTGCCGGACATACCAAAACATCAAAATCCTGAAAATAATTCGCCCATTTCTGGCGCATCATCAAACGCAGATAATCCAGCACAATCCAGTCGCGATGCAGCATTGTTGCCCCACGGATTAACTGGGCCCTGAAACTTTTGTCATCTTCTGCCAGCTTGGGGACTTCCTCATGAAAATGTTCTAAAATTTCCTTTGACAAACTGGAATTGGGGACTGATGTCAAAAGCCTGGTATAAATGTCATGACAATCCCGAAAACTGATATCCGGATGTTTGTCTTCAACCAGTACGCCGGCTGTGGAAAGCTTATCCACCAGATTTCCAATACAGTCGGCCACATTTGTGTCCACCGGAAAATCCGGATCATCAAGCCACAGGCCAACGCGAAAATCTTTTAAACTTTTCTTTCGCGATGGCGGCAATTCAATTTTCCAGGCCACACGCTGCGGTATTGCAGGTTTTGTTATAATACTCATGACCAGATCCAGATCTTGGGCACTTCTTGCCAAAGGACCCATCACTGCGATATCACCGCCCATAGAATAATCACCGGGAAAAAGACCGGGAAACGGCGGGATATGGCCTTTAAATGAAATAATACCATAAGATGGTTTGTGCCCGTAAACACCGCAAAAATGTGCCGGGGTGCGAATTGATCCGCCGATATCACTGCCGATTTCCAGACTGGTCAGCCCGGAACAAAGAGCCGCAGCTGACCCGCCGGATGATCCACCGGGCACGCGCATCACATCCCAGGGATTGTTGGTCTGCCCGTAAACGTCATTAAAGCTTTGAAAATCCTGGCCGAACAGGGGCAGATTGGTTTTACCAAAAATTATGGCGCCAGCCGCCACCAAAGATTCAACCACATCAGCATTTTTTTGAGGGAAATGTTCTTTTAAACCTGGGAATCCGGAGGTGCAGGGCATTTCGATGACTTCGACAGAGTCCTTGACTGTCATGGGAAGCCCATGCAGCGGCCCCCATATTTCCCCTTTTGC
>CAZQLG010000120.1:0-7856 GCA_964594105.1 uncultured Desulfococcus sp.
CCAAAAATATCAGTTTTCTGCAGCGGTGGTCAAAACGAAAATATATCAGTAAAATTAAAAAGCAAAAAAGTGAATAAAGAGACCAAGAAAGGAAGATGGCATGCGTTCGATTAAGGAACTGGATATTTCAGGTAAAAAAGTGCTGGTCCGGGTGGATTTTAATGTGCCCATGGACAAACATCAGAATATCACGGATGATACACGGATTCGCTCTGTTTTGTCGACATTGCACTATGTCCTGGATAATAACGGCACCCTGATCATCATGTCCCACATGGGTCGGCCAAAAGGAAAAATCGTGCCGAAACTGAGCCTGGCGCCGGTGGCAAAACGCCTGGGAAGGTTGCTCCAGCAGAATGTCAAAATGGCGACGGACTGCATCGGGCCGGATGTAAAAAAAATGGTCAGCGAAATGAAGACCGGCGACATCCTGCTGCTTGAGAACCTCCGGTTTTATCCGGGTGAACAGGCCAACGATGATGAACTGGCCCGCGAGCTGGCTTCTTTGTGTGATATATACATTAATAATGCGTTTGCCGTTTCTCACCGTGAGCACGCATCAGTTGCCGCTATCACAAAATTTGCGCCCCAGTCTGCTGCCGGTTTTTTACTGATTAAGGAACTGGATTACTTTCACTCGGCCATGGATAATCCCCGGCGCCCGCTGGTCGCGATTGTCGGCGGTGCAAAGGTCTCAAGTAAGCTGGGTGCCTTGAAAAATATGTTAGGCCGGGTGAACAAGTTTATTATCGGTGGTGCAATGGCCAATACATTCTTGAAAAGTCAGGGATTTAATCTCGGGAAATCCATGGTGGAAGAAGATCTTGTTGAAGAAGCCGGTGCAATCATGAAGCGGGCCATCAGCGAGGGGATCAAGTTTTATCTGCCCGTTGATGCGGTGGTGGCCAGTCATATTGATCCGGATGCCGAGTCAAAGATTGTCCCTATCCAGGAAATCCCGGCGGACTGGATGGCCCTTGATATTGGACCGGCCTCATCCCGTCTGTTTGCAGAAGTCCTGCATGATGCCAAAACCATTGTCTGGAACGGTCCCATGGGAATTTTTGAAATGGACGCTTTCAGCCGGGGAACGGTTTCAATGGTTCACAGTGTGGCCAATTCTTATGCATTAACGATTGTCGGGGGCGGAGATACGGATGTCGCCGTCCATTCAACCGGACAGAGTGACCGGTTTTCTTATATTTCAACAGGGGGCGGTGCCTTTTTATACCTGATGGAAGGCAAAACCCTGCCAGGAGTTGCGGCGCTGGATAATCTTACATAGTGTCCATCCATAAATGGCAAATTTGTCCGATATCTGCTTCAGGCTCAAATTTTAATCCTCGGAATACTGTAGTATGACTGTGGTTAAAATTTTTGCCTTCCTTGATCTCGAACAAATTATCCTGATTTCTGTATAGACGCTACTTAAAAGATGGCTTTCTCACCGGTGTGGAGAGGAAAATATTATTGAGCGGAATACGTGCCGATTACATGATTTTTTTAGGGCCGTTTGTAAAAAAATACAAATTTTATCTCCTATCGGTCATTTGCGTAATAATCGCATGTATCGTTTATCGGCAATATTTTATTGAGTTATATTGTATTTTAACCGACAGGGAAAGCATCAAGGAATTTATAGAGTCCTGCGGAGCGGGGGCTCCGTTTGTATTTATGGGCTTTCAGGTTCTGCAGGTCATTTTTGCGCCAGTTCCGGGAGAATTCAGCGGCTTTGTGGGAGGGTACCTATTTGGGGCTGGTTTGGGTTTTATGTACTCAAGCATTGGCCTTGCTGTCGGTTCTGTCATTAATTTCTGGATTGGCAGGTTGTTGGGATACCGGTTTGTCCGACGGATGATTCCAAAAGCAAAACTTGAAAAATTTGACACATTTATTGTTCACCAGGGCGTGATTGTTCTTTTGACTTTATTTATATTCCCCGGTTTTCCAAAGGACTACCTCTGTCTTTTTCTCGGGATCACCCCATTGCCGTTTAAAATCTTTATCCTCCTGGCAGGGTTTGGGAGGATGCCGGGAACGTTGATTCTCAGTCTGCAGGGGGAATTTTTATTTTCCCAAAATTACGGGGTGCTTGCAGGCATCGGTCTGATCTGTTTGATAATTGTAGGACTGGCTATCCGTTATCGAGCGTCTATTTATGGCTGGGCGGAGCAGATTAATAAAAGATAGTCAATTATATCAGTTGACTATTTGCTGTATTAATGTTAAATGATTGAATGTTGTGGTCTGGGAGCTTTTCTGGAATTTTTTATGAATGATGGGGGCTACAGTTGTACTGGAGAATCAGAGACGAGTTAAGCCTGTCAGAACGTTTAAGACGTTCGTATTATAAGCTGTTAAGGGATGAATTAAATCAATTCCTTCTGGATAAGGCATTGACATCCTCCTATCGGAATTTTGCTGATAAAAATCTACCCTACCCGTTTGTTGAACGCCGGGAACTCAAACCCCGCGCCAGAATTCCCAAGAAAGAATATGAGTCTCAGAACTCGTTTCTGGTTATTTTTCTTGAAGACAGTATCCCGCCGGAACACAAAAAATATATCCGGTTTTTTGATTCTAACCGAGCGACAAAGACCAATCTGTTAAGATCCAAAACCCTTCCCATGGATTCGGATTTTGACCGGACCCAGAAATATCTCGAGTCGGCTCGTTTTTTTGATGTTTTTGACGAACTGCTGCCGGTGGATTATGCACTGTTGATTCAACGTGATCCCGCCCAACAGAAGAGCAAAAATCGGTATGGGATATCTCATTTTCATGTTCGCATTGATTGGCCGATTACCGACGCGGCAGAAGATATGGCACGTGATCTTCGTTATATTTCCAAGGATCTGTATGAAAAAGGTGATAAATACGCGGAAGATATTCAGAAAAAATTTTTTGAATATTACTGCCTGCCGGAAATGGTCGGCGGGCGACGGACGGCTGCGGTTGTTGCTGCCCAGTACTTGAGGCGGATTCCCTGTATTTCAACGATTTATGTGGCAAGCTCCGAATCACGGGCTCTGATCCGGTGTACTGAACGCGGCGTGTCAAAATCTGTTCTGATCAAGCTCAGCAGCAAGGAGATGGCTGATATTGCAGAAGAAAATCATATGACCATGTCCATGTTAAAGAAAAATTATATGGTGGCAAAAGAGAGGAAAAGCGGTGTTTTTATTTTCAAGGCCACTTATGCGCCGACGATTCATGCGCTGCCGCCTGAAGGCGGCAAACTGCGGGAGGTCGTTTCGGAGCCCTACTGGCTGACGGTTGATCACCAGCAGATTTTGCCAACCACAGGTGTGTGGGATTGGGCGCCCATTACACAAAATCTCATCTATTCCTAAAGACTTTATTCCAGATTCTTAATCATGGCGTTTTCATCGCAATTCGGAAATTTGACGCAGTGGATGCAGTCGGACCAGATTTTTATGGGCAGGTCAGCTTTATCAATTTCAATAAAACCGAATTTTTCAAAAAAAGATGGCTGGTAGGTCAGTGCAAAAAGCGACTTGATTTTAAATTGTTTGGCTTCTTCAAATGTACTTTCCACCAGCTGTCTGCCGATGGATTTTTTAAAGGAATCTTCGGTGACAGCCAGGGAGCGGATTTCCGCAAGGTCCTCCCAGCAGAACTGGAGTGCGCAGCATCCCATAATTTTTTTACTGTTTTGCGGTTCCGTAAATACTGAAAAATCTCTTACATGATCGTAGAGTTGGCTCAACGGCCGGGCAATCATCGCCCCCTTGTCGCCGTAATACTTCAGCAAGGCATGGATGCTTTTGATGTCTTCTATGGTGGCTTTTCTGATCATAGGGTTTTTTTAGCGGTTGTCTCTCATTAAATCAAGGTTTTTATGTGGTGCTTGTGGTTCGTTTTTTTTTGTCACCCTTTTATCATTTTTCTATTCAGGCTGATTATCTTTGGCAAACAATGCCACCACACCGTCTGAATTATCTGTTTGATGTTTTGGAACCGGTTTTCCAGTGTTCGGATTGATTTTTATTTTTACCATATTGTCCGGCATATCAAAGTATTCATATTCCTGATCAGCCAGTACATTTCGCATAAATTCTATCCAAATGGGAAGCGCTGCCCGGGCACCGGTTTCTTTTGGTCCCAGTGTTGAGAAATCATCACATCCCACCCATACGCCAGTTGCCACCGTCGGAGAAAATCCAATAAAAAGCGCATCCTTATAGTCGTTGGTGGTACCGGTTTTCCCGGCAATAGAATGATGTATGACCTGTGCTTTTTTCCCGGTCCCTTCCAAAATCACCCCTTCCAGGATATTGGTCATAATCGCAGCATTTTCGCGGGACATGGCAATTCGTTTTTCATTCTTTGGTTTCCAGATACTTTGATTGCCGGCATCTAAAACATTGATAATGCAATAGGGAGGAGTATAAATTCCCTGGTTGGCAAAAACGGCGTATGCAGCGGTTAATTCGGTTAAATTGGTTTCAGATGTCCCCAGGGCCAGGGACAGGTAAGGGGATAGCCGGGAGTCAATTCCCAGTTTTTTTGCGAAATCGATCACACTGGAAATCCCCAGTTGATCAATCAGCCGGACAGCCGGGATATTTTTCGAATGGGTGAGTGCTTTGCGCAGCGTGATTTCACCCTGAAATTTTTTTGAAAAGTTTTCAGGCTGCCAGGGTTTATTTTTTGTTGCGCCCGGGAATGAAACCGGTGCGTCAAGAATCAATGACGCCTGGTTAAATCCCTGTTCAATGGCATGGGCATATAAAATCGGTTTAAAAGCGGAACCGGATTGGCGGTGTGCGGCAGTCGCCCGGTTAAAAGGGCTTTTACTATAATCATTTCCCCCGGACATGGCAAGAATGCCCCCTGTTCGGACATCGATTGCGATCAGGGACGCCTGAGGCTTTTGTTTTAAGGCAGGATCTTTTTTTCGTCGGTGCTCAAGCGTTTCAATGCCATGGCCGATGGCCTGGTTTGAGGTGCTTTGTAATTTGGCAGAAAGGGTCGTATAAACGGTCAGCCCGCCTGTATATAAGCGCGCGGGGCCGATTTTTTTCTCCAGAATCTTTTTTACGGTATCCACAAAATAGGGGGCGCCGGAAGTGGTTTTGTGCTTGACCGCAACAAAGGGCTTTGCACATGCCGTTTGATACAGGGTGGTTTCGATGGCACCGGTGGCCCACATTTGTTTTAAGACGATATTTCTCCGTATCACTGCCAGTTCCGGGTTGTTCAGCGGTGAATAGGCAGACGGTGCTTTGGGCATGGCCGCAATCATGGCACATTCCGCAAGATCCAGCATTGAAACAGATTTCCCGAAAAAAATCTGTGCAGCCGATTCAACGCCATAAGCACCGCTGCCCAAGTAAATCTGGTTCAGATAAAGTGCCAGGATTTCATCTTTTGTATACCGGCGTTCCAGCTGGAGTGACAGAAGCGCTTCTTTTAATTTTCGCTGTAAGGTTTTTTGGGGCGACAGAAAAAGCGTTTTTGAAAGCTGCTGGGTGATGGTGCTGGCCCCCTGGACAAAACCCCCGGCCCGAATGTCGGCTATGATTGCCCGGGTAATCCCCTTCAGATCAATGCCGCTGTGCGTGTAAAATTGACGGTCTTCGACGGTAATCACCGCTTTTTGGAGATATTTGGGGATTTGTTTAAGGGGAACAGGATCTCTCTTTTTTTTGTAAAGTTCGGCCAGAAGCTCATCGTCAGCAGAGTATATCCTTGTGATGGCAGACGGTTTAAATGTTTCCAGCGAGCGAATTTGCGGCAGATCCCGGATCATGACCAAAAACAGCCCGACAATGCTCCCGCAGGCAACGGCCGCAAAAAGCAGGATAAAACCGGTGAGGTATAAACGTTTGTTCATAAATTTAAATACGGTGTTTTATCAGAAAGTATGTTTTAATTTTTCTTGACAGTAAAACAGATTTGATGTTAACAAAACCTTAACTTTACAGGCGCGTAGCTCAGCTGGCAGAGCGCTACCTCGACACGGTAGAAGTCATCAGTTCAAGTCTGATCGTGCCTACCAGAATATTTAAGGGTTTGCAGCATTCACTGTAAACCCTTTTTTTATTTTGTGACCATTTTGTGACCAATCTCACTTTAAGCAGGCTTTTTTATCTTTTAATATTTGAGAATTGAATAGAATAGAATTGAATTTGAAGTAAAAACAACATAAACTTTACGATTCTTTTTGAAGCACTCTATTAACCATAGACTTAACGTTAGTGGTGGCATGGATAGGTGTCAGCTGGACTTCTGGATGTTTTAAAGCGAAAACTCGAAACACTTCATCTGCAAACGCCTGACCAATTGTTTCAACACCTTGAAAATCAAAAACAACAATTTTAAATCTATCAACTCTTGCTAATAATCGTTTTGCCTGAGATCGCGATACCAATTTATCATCCCCATATAGTGCAAGTCTGACAGGCACTACGGTTTTTGTGAAACCGAAATTTTCTCCTGATGTGAATTTATTAAATACTTTTTGGGCTGTGCGTGATGTATGGTTATTTAGCCTCATCCACACTCCAGTTCCATTAGATCTTTGTTCTCTATCTAAAATCCAATCTTCTGATTCCCCATAGTTATGATTGAAATAAACCCCACCGGAAAGAATATCAAAATCATCAAACATTCTTGATGTAAAAAAAATCCCCTCGCCAGTATGATTATCGGGGTCAGTTGTTAGTTTGCCTTTAGCTAATTCCAGTATTGCGTGCTTTTCATCAAGTAAATCCAACTCACTCTGAATTTTTTTGAAAATACCAATCCCATTGTCGTAAATAACAATTTCTGTGTATGTTGCGGTCTTTTTTAGCCGTATGGTGATAAGTTTCGCGCCGGAATGGTCAATAGCGTTATTAAACATCTCAGTGAAGCCATAACGCCAAATATCAATTACATTTTCAGGCATATTGCCTATTCTTGGGACAATATCGTTACGCCATATAATGTCTTCAGCCAATTCTTTGTTTAACTCATAATGCTCCACCCACTCTATCAGTGGATGTAATTGATAGGTACGATTTCGGGTATTACCCTCAGCTACAAGGGCTTTTCCATCTATTAATTTTTTGAGATGTTTGTATATAGCCTGACGTGAAATCCCAAATTTTTTACCTGTAATAATGGCTATTCCAGCAGGATTTTTATCCACATTATCCAATATGTATCGCCTTATAGCCTCGCCTCTTGTTCTCACCGTACTCATTTTTTACCTCACTAAAAAATATTGTAAACCTGCTTGCAGTTTTTTGTAACCCTTTTTGCAATTATTTGTAAACTTGTTTACAGCTTTTTGTAAACCCTTTTAAGTTTTTTGTCAACAATCGTCTTCTCTATAGCCCTCAACAAAGACAATTAGCGCTAAAAGTTTTTAATGTTAGCAATTTAAAAGCTTGGACAAAAATAAGAAAAGAAAAGAAGTATAAAATAACGATCTGTACAAGTTGTTTGTTAAATATCGGAAGGAAAGAATATTGCACCAGGCATTAATTTTTATCTGTAAATAAAGATTTTTAAAACAATTACAAATAGAGGCTCTCCGATGATCTGAGCTGCCACCATACCTGAAAAGCAATTTTTAATTTTTGTGACCAAATTGTGACCACTATATAAAAAAACAAGGTAAAATATCAAATAATGTCAAAATCAGATTTCTTTATATTATTGCACCTTATTGCATATCGTTATTTATTATCGATGAGTTAAGTCAGATCGACACGGTAGAAGTCATCAGTTCAAGTCTGATCGTGCCTACCAAAATATTTAAGGGTTTGCGGATTTTTCCGCAAACCCTTTTTTTTGTGACGGTTGTATACCGGCCAGGCTTCCGGTTTCATAGTACCGTTTCA
>CAZQLG010000121.1:0-7820 GCA_964594105.1 uncultured Desulfococcus sp.
GCCAGCGTTCATTCTGAGCCAGGATCAAACTCTCCAATTAATATATAAAGCACTCCGAAAAGCACTCATTAATCAATCCTGTTTAAACTCAAATTCAATTTAAATATTCGTCACTATTTAGTTTTCAAAGATCAAAGGTGTTTTTAAAACATTGCACCTTATTTTTAGCTTAACTGAAAAAAATAATCAGTCAAGTTTTTTTCAAACTTGAGTAACTTTGTGGTCACTTGTGTTTGAGAAAGGTAATAGATATAGAATGTGAAAACCTTTGTCAACAGGTTTTGTTACATTTTTATTTTTATTTTGTGAATTTTTTTCTTTCCGGCTTTTAAAAGAATTTCCGCGTTTTCAATGTCATTGGAACCAATAACATAATCAACTGATTCAATACGATTTCCATTCAAATATGCCCCACCTTGTTGAATCAAACGACGGGCAGCACTGCCGGATTGAGCCAGTGAAACCTCATGAAATAATTTAAATGCCGGTATGCCGGACTCAAACGTGGATGCATCAAAAGTACTCTGGGGGGTAGTGTCATCAGCGCCGGAACCCTTTTCACGGCCTCTTAATATATCACTGGAGGACAATATACTGTCCGCAATAATCCGTTCACCAAAATTAACCGTTGCACTATCCTTTGCTTTTTTAGCTTCATCTGGTCCGTGACATATTTTGGTCGCTTCATAAGCCAAGATGGATTTTGCACTGTTTAAATCAGCACCATCGAGTTTCTTGACTTCATCAATCTCAGCCATGGGCAAAAACGTAAACAACGCTAAAAAGCGCGATACATCATTATCATCCGTATTAACCCAGAACTGGTAATAATCATAGGGAGATGTCCGGTCCGGATCCAGCCAAACCGCGCCGCTGGCTGTTTTGCCCATCTTGGCACCGCTGCTGGTGGTAATCAGTGGAAATGTAATTCCAAATGCGGTTTTCTGCAGTTTTCGGCGTACAAGATCTACACCGGCCACGATATTACCCCATTGGTCGCTACCCCCCATCTGAAGGAGACAGTTATGAGTTTCAGCCAGTTTCATAAAATCATACGCTTGCAGCAGCATATAATTAAATTCAATAAAACTTAACCCCTCATCCGACTCCAGCCGCAATTTATAACTTTCCGCCTTCACCATACGATTAACGGAAAAAAAACGGCCAATATTTCTTAAAAAATCAATATACCCCAAACCAGTCAACCAGTCCGCATTATCAACCAGTTCCGCACTATTATCTTTAAAATTGATAAAATTGGATAGTTGTTTTTTGATCCCTATTTTATTAAACGCCACATCTTCTTTGGTAATCAGCTTGCGCATTTCCGTTTTACCGCTGGGATCACCGATAAGCCCTGTACCCCCGCCAACAAGGGCAATCGGGTGATGGCCATTTCTCTGCATATGAGCAAGAGACATTATCGGCACAAGGCTACCTACATGCAGACTTGAGGCTGTGGGATCAAACCCGATGTAACATGATGCATTACCATTTTCCAGATACTCATAAAGTTCTTTTTCATGCGTTTTATTTTCTATAAACCCGCGTTCCTGCAATACATTAATCACATTCATGCGCAACAATTCCTATTTATTGGCATATTCCACGGCTCGCGTCTCACGAATCACCGTCACTCGGATCTGGCCGGGAAATGTTAACAATTCCTCTATTTTTTTTACAATATCCTTACTTAACATAATGGAATCATCGTCTGAAAGCGATCCGCTTTCAACAATAACGCGCAATTCCCTGCCCGCCTGAATGGCATACGAATTAGATACACCTTTGAATCCATTAGCAATTGCTTCCAGTTCATCAAGCCGCTTAATATAATTCTCAAGCCGTTCCTTTCGGGCACCGGGCCTTGCACCGGAAAGACTGTCAGCTGCCTGAACCAAAAGGTCATATACGGATTCGGGTGGAACCGCTTCATGATGAGCGGCAATGGCATAAACAACCTTTGGCGATTCACCGCATTTTTTGGCAAGTTTGGCACCGAGATCCGCATGCGCGCCATCCACTTCATGATCTATCGCTTTTCCAATATCATGAAGCAATCCTATACGTTTTGCCAGTTTAACATTTAATCCAAGCTCTGCCGCCATGGCACCGCACAGGAAACCCACTTCCACCGAATGTTGCAATACATTCTGAGAATAACTGGTTCGGAATTTCAAACGACCCAGCACACGGATCAGCTCATTACTAATACCGTGAACCCCTAAATCAAATGCTGCCTGGTCTCCGGCTTCCTTCATTTCAATTTCAAGTTCTTCTGTAATCTTTTTAACAATATCCTCAATTCTTGCCGGATGAATGCGGCCATCTTCGATTAGGCGGATTAAAGACAAACGGGCAATTTCCCGCCGGACTGGATTGAACCCTGAAAGAATAACTGCCTCGGGTGTATCATCGATAATTAAATCAATACCGGTGGCAGCTTCTAAAGCACGAATGTTTCTGCCTTCACGTCCGATAATACGGCCTTTCATTTCATCATCCGGAAGCTGGACAACAGACACGGTCCGCTCAGCGACAAAATCACCCGCATAACGCTGCATGGCTATTGACATAATCCTTTTAGCTTCCTTATCAGCGTTTTCTTTGGCTTCAGCTGTAATCCGTTTGACTATTTTTGCTGCATCATGCCGGGCTTCATTCTCCATGGATTGAATGAGCAATTCTTTGGCGCCTTCAGTAGTCAGGCCGGATATTGCCTCTAATTGTTTATTTTGAGTCTCAATTAAATCATTATAATTTTTTTCAAGTGCGGAAATTTTACTGTCTCTTTTACTGAGTTCCTTATCTTTGCGATTTGCTTCTTTTACCTGCAGTTCAATCTGCTCATGTTTTTTTTCTATGTTTTCTTCTTTTTGCTGTAAACGGTTTTCAATTTTTTTTAATTCAGCACGCGCTTCAACCGTTTCGGCATCAAAATCGCTTTTCATTTTAAAAAGACGATCTTTGGCCTCGAGCTGCGATTCTTTTACAAGCGATTCAGCTTTGCGCTCAGCAGAATCAACGATCATCTGCGCTTTATCATCCGAATCTTTTATTTTCTGAGAATTTATACGCTCATGAAAAAAATGAGCGCCGATAAACCCAAAAAAGACGCCGATAACAATTAACAAAATATATGTTCCATTCATTCATTTTCTCCCTGCATGAAATATTATAGAGATATCTCTAAAGATAAGACAACGAAATGTATGCGATAAGTTATAAACAAATGTTCTTTAAGATGTCTCAAAGAAAGGCTGGAAAAAAGGAATGAAAACAGAAAAAGGTGACCCTGTATCAGAAAAATGCAGGAAAAATATAAATACCCCCGCATGTAGCCGTGTTGGATAGACCTTGAACCTGACCGTCAAGGTGGGCGCCTTATAGCTTCTTTAGGCTTTTCCGTACAAGCGGAACATGCTCACCAAAACCAGTGATGGCTCCCTTAATGTTAGTATTGGGTCAAGGGATATAATCCAATCACGAACACAGCAGGGGTATAAATTATATTACCATTTTATTCGTTTAAAATATCGTCAAGCAATATTCTTTGTATACACACAAATTCAGCAAAACGCATTACTATTATTGCCTGTCAATCATTTCATCAAGTTTTGACGCCCGCAATGAAACAGAATCTAAAAATTCTGAATGATTGACAGTTAAATCAACATACTGTTTGGATATATTCAATGCAGTCATGACAAGTATGGCTAATTTATTGGTTTTTAATGCGTGTGGGGGAAACTGTTCTTCAACCTTGTGGAGTTCGTCCATCATATATGATAAAATTTCTTTTAAGTTTTTACGGTCTTCTTCAGATTTAAACTTAAATATCTCGCCTAACAGTTCAATTTTTATTACCTGCTCCACGTATCTATAACCACTTTCCCCAATCGGTAAATAAACGCTTACTCATTTTTGGTGTCATTGAGATTATTGAGTTTTGCCAGAATATTGTCTACCTTAGAACGAATCAGTGCCTTTTGTTCCGAATGTTTATTTTCTGTTTCAACCTTTTCTTTAAGTTCGGCCTCCAAGCTTTTAACTTTGGCGGAAAATTCCAAATTTAAATTTTCAAGGGACTTACATCGTGTTATTAAACTTCCAACCTTTTGTTCAATTTGATCAAATTGGAGCATTACATTATCATTATCGTTATCGTTATCCAAATTTTTACCTCACTTCTATGTTTAAGTTATAATATTTGCAATGTTTTAAAGTCAAGATATTTTCATGATTTCATCTGCATGGTTTCTATATTTAACAAATCTTCAGGGGTATTTATCCCCATAACTTCCGCTTGATCATTACAGATCATTAAACCGACTTTTTTGTGAAAATTATTTGCCACTTCAACAATATCTGTCAAATAAATTTCATTTTGTTTATTATTGGATTTAATTTTAGACAGCGATTTTTCAAGAAATTTTTTTTCAACACAATAAATACCTGAATTAACGATATTCAAATAACGCTCAGATTCACTGGCATCAGTTTCCTCAACAATTTTTTCAACCCCGCCCGCCGGATTCACCACAATCCGTCCATATCCAAATGGATTATCAAAATTAACACCCAGGACTGTTACATCATTAATTTCATTCACATGTTTATCGATTAAATGCAGAATTGTTAACGATTTTATCAAAGGAACGTCGCCGGATAAAATAACAACATGTTGACAGTGATCAGGCAACGCAGGTAAAGCACATCGAACCGCATGACCGGTCCCTTTTTGTTCTTCCTGTAATACAAATTGAACATCCGCACCTGCTGAAACAACATTTTTAACGGTATCCGCCTGATTACCAATAACGATAATTATATCGTCTCCGGCAACTTTGACTGCCGTATCAACGACATACATAATCATGGGACGGCCGGAAAGCGCATGCAGCACTTTCGCCCTCTCCGATTTCATTCGGGTCCCCTTACCTGCGGCAAGGATTATAATTGCAATGGTATCATTCATCATTAGATTTCATTTAAAATAATTATAAAAACTTTTGAACAAATTATAAAAATAAAAAAAATAAAAAAAAAGGACAAACCAAATGATGATTTATCCTTTTTTTTTATAAAAGTATATTGTCAAATATCAAATTTAACAAATTTAATACATTAGGTATTTTATAAACCCTGGGTTTCAGCAATTTTAATTCGTTCAATTGCACGATACATTGCAATTTTAGCCCGTTCAAAATTGATATTATCTGCTTTTTCCTGAGCCAGTCGTTTCTGCGCCCGTTCAAGCGCCGCCGTTGCGCGATTGATATCAATATCTCGTCTTTTCTCTGCTGATTCCGCCAGGATGGTCACCCGATCCGGAAGCGCTTCTGAAAATCCGCCGCTGACAAAAATCATTTTTTCCTTACCAGCAGCATCCTTATAATTAATTCTGCCAGGCTTCAATGATGTCAAAAAAGGCGTATGGCCGCTGAGGATACCAAATTCACCCAGTGTCCCGGGCGCCATTACAATTTCAACATCTTCGCTGATAACATATTTTTCCGGGGTAACGACTTCTAATTTTAATAGTTCAGCCATGAACTTCCCCCTACCTTATTTTTATATATAATTAAGATGCCAATTTCTTTGCTTTTTCAATAACTTGTTCAATGGTTCCCACCATATAAAACGCCTGTTCCGGAAGGTCATCATACTTACCTTCACTAATTTCTTTAAACGCCCGGATGGTATCCGCAATCTTTACATACTCACCGGACAGACCGGTAAATGTTTCAGCAACATGAAACGGCTGGGAAAGAAATCTCTGCATTTTCCTTGCGCGTGATACAGTGATCTTATCTTCGTCAGAAAGTTCATCCATACCAAGAATTGCAATAATGTCCTGAAGCTCTTTATATTTCTGAAGCATTTGCTGAACTTCACGAGCAACCGCATAATGTTCTTCACCGATATAGCCGGGATCAAGAATTCGAGAAGTTGAGTCCAGGGGGTCAACCGCCGGATAAATACCCAGTTCTGCAATCTGGCGTGACAAAACCACGGTGCCATCCAGATGCGCAAATGTTGTGGCCGGTGCCGGGTCGGTCAAATCATCCGCAGGCACATAAACACACTGAACGGCCGTAATAGACCCCTTATCCGTCGACGTAATCCGTTCCTGAAGCGCGCCCAGGTCAACGGCCAACGTGGGTTGATACCCAACCGCAGACGGCATGCGCCCAAGAAGAGAAGAAACTTCAGAACCCGCCTGAGTAAATCTAAAGATATTATCAATAAAGATCAAAACGTCCTGGCCTTCTACATCCCTGAAATATTCAGCACAGGTTAATGCAGACAGGGCGACACGGGCACGGGCGCCGGGCGGTTCCGTCATCTGCCCATAGATCAGAGCCGCTTTTGGAAGAACACCGGAATCTTTCATTTCATGATAAAGATCATTTCCTTCACGGGTTCTTTCACCAACACCGGCAAAAACGGAGATACCACCATGCTGCATGGCGATATTATTAACCATTTCCATCATAATAACGGTCTTGCCAACACCGGCACCACCAAACATGCCCATTTTACCACCACGGGGAAACGGTACCAGGAGGTCAATCACCTTAACGCCGGTTTCAAGAACATGAACTGATGTATCCTGCTCAGTCAGTTTCGGGGCGGATCTGTGAATCGGCATCATTTTTTCGTGACTGACTTCGCCAAGTCCATCTACCGGGCGACCAACAACGTTCATGACCCGACCCAAGGATGCTTCACCAACCGGCATCATAATCGGGCCGCCGGTATCTTTTACCGGCATGCCGCGAACGAGACCATCTGTAACATCCATTGCAATCGTACGGACAACGTTATCACCCAGATGCATGGCAACCTCGACAACCAGATTATCCGGTTCATCGTTGATCGCCGCATTGGTAATTAAAAGTGCCGTAAGTATCTCAGGTAGCTTGCCCTGTTCAAATTCAACATCGACAACAGGACCCATAACCTGTGTTACCTTACCTGTATTTTCACCCATTTGAAAGACCTCCTAAAAGACTATATAATGCAAATATTATTTGCGGGTTATCCCTTAAGTGCTTCAGCGCCACCGATAATATCCATCAACTCCATTGTAATCGCCGCCTGGCGGGCTTTATTATATGCCAGCGTCAGATTTTCAATCATATCGTTACATGCCTTGGTTGCATTATCCATCGCCTTCATACGCGCTGCATGTTCACTGGTCGATGTTTCAAGCAATCCATTGTAAATCTGAATAAAAATATTTTTGGGGAGCATCTCATTTAATAATTCATACGGTGACGGTTCAATAATATGCTCTGCAATATAAGACATATCATCATTTTTTTCAGTTTCAGCAGTCACAATTATCGGGATTGGCAACAACTGCTTAACAAGTGGCGGTTGAGCCGCCATTCCCTTAAAATTGGCCAAAATAACATAAACTTCATCAAAACTTCCGTCTAAAAACCCATCAATTAATTCCTGTCCGGATGTCGAAGCAATATTAAAACCAAACTTACCACCCACAATATTTAAATATTCTTTGGTGATTTTTAATTGATTATTACGGCACCAGTCACGACCCTTTTTCCCAAAATTGGTAAACGAAACCGCTATTCCCTGGCTTACTTTTTCATTCATCAATTTTTGGGCCGCTTCAATTAAATTAAAATTAAAACCACCACAAAGACCACGGTCAGAGGTCATTAACACGATATTCACGTTATTGATTTCTTCTCGGGGAGTTAACAACGGGCTTGCGCCATCTCCGGCTTTATCCGCAATATTACCTAATACTTCAGAAAATTTTTCAGCATAGGGCCGAAACGCTTCCA
>CAZQLG010000122.1:0-7727 GCA_964594105.1 uncultured Desulfococcus sp.
CGCCGCTTTCTCTGGGTATTGAAACGCTGGGCGGGGTAATGACGAAGCTGATTGAGAAGAATACCACGATCCCCACAAGAAAGAGTCAGGTATTTTCAACTGCCCAGGATAACCAACCGGCAGTATCCATCCATGTGCTTCAGGGAGAACGTGAGATGGCCGCTTACAATAAGACAATGGGACGGTTTGATCTGTCTGATATCCCGCCGGCACCTCGTGGTGTCCCTCAGATCGAAGTCACTTTTGACATTGATGCAAATGGCATTGTTCATGTGTCGGCAAAGGACATGGCCACCGGAAAAGAACAGTCCATTCAAATTACCGCTTCCAGTGGTTTGTCCCAGGAAGAAATCGATAAATTGGTGAAAGATGCTGAACTGCATGCTGATGAAGATAAAAATTTAAGGGAAAAAGTTGAAGTAAAAAATAATGCAGACTCACTGATATACTCGACTGAAAAATCCATGGCCGAGCTGGGAGACAAGGTGGACAGCGAAACCAAGGCCAAAGTGGAAGGCATCAGAGAACAGCTGAAAAAAGCTATGGAAAGCGATGATACGGATGAAATTAAGCGGTTAACAGAAGAGCTGACCCAGGCTTCTCATAAACTGGCAGAGGCAATTTATCAACAGGCTTCCCAGGCCGGCGCAGAAGAAGCCGGTGGTCCTGATGCTGCCGGTGCAGATCCTGCACAGAACCAGGCTGCTGGAGAAGACGAAGATGTTGTTGATGCGGACTTTGAGGAAGTGAAAGACGATAAGAAATAAAATAAAATTTATGGCTTTATAATAAGCTATTAAACAATAAATAAAAACCCGGAACATGATTTGTGTTCCGGGTTTTTTTGTGCGATTGAATAGAATAGATGCATTGTATTAAAATTTTACCAAAATTCCGAGTTTAATTAAATTGAGAACCTGTTGATTGATACAAAATATCTGGGTGTGAAATATGCTGATTACAGAAATGCTGGCCCGAAATTCCAGAATATACGAAGATGAAACGGCCTTGATCGAACGTGAGCCATCAACCGGTAAACGGTCTTCCATAACGTGGAAAGAATTTTATCATCAGTCCAAGCAACTGGCGAACAGTTTGGGCGCTCATGGCATTAAAAAGGGAGACCGGGTTGTCATATTAATGATGAACTGTATTGAATGGCTTCCGGTTTATTTTGGTGTTTTGAGAGCCGGTGCCATTGCCGTGCCGTTGAATTTCCGATTTCAGTCTGAAGACATCATGCGTTGTGTTGATCTGTCTGAGGCCGGCGCGATGATTTTTGGAGAAGCGTTTGTTGATCGAATCAATGCATCAAAACCCGTACTCGATCAAACGGTTCATACCTATTTTTTTGTCGGAGATCAGGAAAAGACACCGGCCTTTGCAACCTGGTATCCGGATGCAATGAACGGCAGCAGCATGAATGAACCGAATGTGGAGATCGGCCTGCTTGACGGTGCCGGCATTTATTTTACATCCGGAACCACTGGTCATCCCAAGGGGGTTTTTCTCCAGCACCGGCATCTGGAATTTTCCTGTTATGTTGAAAACCAACATCATCATCAAGTGCATGAGGATAATTTTTTGTGTATTCCCCCCCTGTATCATACCGGGGCCAAAATGCACTGGTTTGGGAATCTGATTGTGGGGGCAAAAGCGGTTATCTTAAAAGGCGTCAGTCCCAAAGCGATACTGGAATCCATATCTGAGGAAAAAGCAACCATTGTTTGGCTTCTGGTGCCCTGGGCGTATGACATACTGGTGGCCATTGAAAATAATGAAATTGATTTAAAAGACTATCATCTGGATCAATGGCGTCTGATGCATATCGGTGCCCAGCCCGTTCCCCCCAGCCTGATCCAGAAATGGAAACAAACTTTTCCAACCCATCAATATGACACCAATTACGGTTTAACGGAAGCTACGGGCCCGGGATGTGTTCACTTAGGCGTTGAAAATGATCATAAGGTCGGCGCCATCGGAATTCCGGGTTTTGACTGGGAGTGCCGGGTGATTGATGAGAACATGAATTCTGTTGTTCCGGGAAATCCGGGGGAGCTTCTGGTTCGAGGCCCCGGTGTTATGAAAGAATATTATCGCAACCCGGAGGCGACGGCCCAGGCAATAAAAAAAGGATGGTTGCATACCGGTGATATTGCCCGCATGGATGAGGATGGTTTTATCTGGCTGATTGATCGAAAAAAAGATATTATTATCAGTGGCGGTGAAAATATTTTTCCCAATGAAATTGAAAATTTTTTAATGACAAATAATAAAATCCTTGATGCAGGGGTTATTGGCCTATCGGATATGCGGTTAGGGGAGATTGTTGCGGCGGTTATTTCCTTAAAATCGGGTATAAAAATGTCTGAGGAAGAAATTTTACAATTTTGTGCGGCTTTGCCGAGATATAAGCGTCCGAGAAAAGTGATTTTAGGAGAAGTTCCAAGAAACCCGACCGGTAAGATTGAAAAGCCGAAACTCAGACAAAGATACGCTAAAATATAATGTAATTTTTTCATGCTGAATTTAAAAAAAAACCGATTAAAGATGGCCGAACTGATCCGAATAATGAAAACACTGGATCAGGCGGTGGCGCGATGTTCCCGGTGCGGTATCTGCCAGTCGGTTTGCCCTTTATACAATGTTACAAAAAATGAGAGTGACGTTGCCAGGGGCAAGCTGATGCTTTTAGATGGACTGATGCGGTCGGTTTTTGAAGACCCCAAAGGGGTTTTGCAAAGACTGGATCGATGTCTTCTTTGCGGGTCTTGTGCGGCAAGTTGTCCAAGAGGGGTCAATACCCTGGAAATTTTTTTAAATGCCCGGATAATCATATCCGAATGCCGCAGGATGCCCTTGATCAAAAAAATTATTTTCAGGCGTCTGTTATCAAACCCGGAATTTTTTGACCGGATCATTTCATGGGGCGCAAAATGGCAATATCTGTTTTTTAAAAAGACGAATTTTCAGTTAGATGTTTCCTGTTCCGAAATGGTTTCACCACTGCTTTCCAACCGCTGGATGGTCCCCCTTGCCCCTGTCCCATTTCATCAGATAAGCAGTGAACTGGTAAAAACTGAGAAAAAATCAGGCTTAAAAGTTGCTTTTTTTGTCGGCTGCCTGCTGGACAAAGTTTTTCCAAAAGTCGCGACAGATATTGTCCGTATTTTAAATTATTATGAAGTAAATGTTATAATACCATCATCTCAGGGGTGCTGTGGCATCCCTGCCCTGTCCGCCGGCGATCATTTAACGTTTAACCGGCTGGTTGAATACAGCCTGAACCAGTTTGATCCGTCCGGCTTTGACTACCTGGTGACCGGTTGCGCGACATGTACGGCAACCATTAAAAAATTCTGGCCCGCTATGTTTAAACCAGCCTCCGAAGATCAGGCTGTAGCCGTTCATCAGATTGCTGAAAAGACATATGATATTAATCAGTTTTTAGTCGACATCATAGGGGTGAAAGACTCCGATAAAGCGGAACAACATGCCGCCCGGCCAATTGTCACCTATCACGACCCCTGTCATTTGAGAAAAACGCTGAATGTCTATTCGGAACCGAGACGTGTGATTCAATCCAATACTGCGTATTCATTTAAGGAAATGCCGGATGCCGATACCTGTTGCGGCATGGGCGGCAGTTTTAATCTGACACATTATACCCTTTCCACCGACATTGGTAAAAAGAAAGTTGCCAGTATTGAAAGTATCGGTGCGGATGTCGTGGCAACCGGGTGTCCGGCGTGCATGATTCAACTGGCAGATATGCTTGCCAGGGGAAAAAAACAAATACGGGTTGCGCATGCCATTGAAATCTATTCTGAGAAGATTTTATCCGCCGATGTTCGTTGATATTGCTTAATCCATTGTAATTATGAGTATTTTTGTTGTTCTGTGTAGGGCTTGTCAAAGAAATAATATTGACATTTTTGATAATTAATGATCCCTTATTATGGAATTTCAATAATTTGTAGTATCGTTATGCCATTGATGAACGCATCAATAGATAGTCATGAGATAGTCATGGGGGTGTGCCGGAGTCTATTTATTGTGTTATATAGATATACCCGGTAAGAAATAATGGATCAGGGAGAGGGGTGTTTTTTTAATCAAAACACGGTGAGCAGGTAAGTGGATATTAATCTTTTGTGAGTTTAGTTTCCGGAGGATAGCAAATGGAAGGTAAAAGCCCGGTGTTTTATCAGGATGTGGAAAAATGCGTGGATGACGTAATCAGCAAGGTGGGGAAAGAAATTGTTTTTGGATTGCCGCTGGGGCTCGGAAAGGCAAATGAATTTGCCAACGCATTATACCGAAGGGCCAAAAAAGACCTGTCAATTCAACTTGTTATTTGTACCGCGCTGTCGCTTGAAAAGCCGTCGGGGGCAAGCGATCTGGAGCAAAAGTTTTTGGGACCGTTTGTGGAAAGACTGTTTGATGGATATGTTGAGCTGGATTATATGAAGGATCTTCGAAAAAAAACGATACCCGATAATATTGAAATCAGAGAATTTTATGCCAAAGCCGGCGCCTATATAAATGTTGATCATGCGCAGATGAATTATATCAGTTCCAATTATACGCATGCCTGGCGGGATTCCATTGATAACGGCGTGAATGTGGTGGCCCAGATCGTGTGCAAAAAAGAAATTGACGGGGAAATCGTCTACAGCATGAGCTGTAACCCGGAAGTATCGTTGGATATTATCCCGGCCCTGCGGGAACTGGAAGCACAGGGACGGAAAATAGCAGTCATTGCGCAGGTTAACCAGAATCTTCCCTTTATGTATGGGGATGCCGTGGTGAAAGCGGATGCGTTTGATGCCATTATCGATGCACCGGAATATACATCCCGCCTTTTTGGCGCACCGAAAATGTCGATCACCACTCCGGATTATATGATCGGACTTCATGCGAGTACATTAATTAAGGACGGCGGCACCCTGCAGATCGGTATTGGATCACTGGGGGATGCGTTATGTTATGGCCTTCGGATGCGTCATACCCAAAACGCTGACTACAAAAAGATTATGAACGATACGGGCATATTGGGTAAGTTTGGGAAAGTGATTGAGCGGATCGGCGGGGTGGATGCGTTTGATGAAGGGATTACCGGTTCTACCGAGATGCTGGTGGATGGCTATCTGCACTTACTGGAAAGTGGGGTTGTCAAGCGGAAGACATATAATAATGTTCCCCTTCAACGTCTGTTAAACGATAAAAAGATTACGGATGAAGTGACACCGAAAACATTGGAATTGCTTATTGAAGACGGGGCCATCCGTCCGGTTTTAAGCCAAAAAGATTTTGATTTTCTGACGGAATTTGGCATATTTAAAGAGGGGTTGACGTTTGATAATAATGTTATAAAAGCCGGAAATACGGAGATCTCAGCAGATTTAACAGATTCAAAGAATATGGACCAGGTCATTGCCCAATGTCTGGGGACAATGTTGAAAAATGATATTTTGATTCATGGCGGTTTTTTTCTGGGCCCCGAAGGGTTCTATAAAATGCTCAATGACATGAGCGAGGAAGACCGCAAAAAGATATTTATGACCAGCGTTTTGAATGTGAATCAGCTTTATGGCAATAATCCGTATTATAGTGAAGAACTTAAAGTCCTTCAACGACGTGAAGGCCGGTTTGTCAATGCCTGTCTGATGGTGACCCTTTCAGGTGCGGTTGTGTCCGATGGATTGGAAAGCGGACAGGTGGTCAGCGGTGTCGGCGGTCAGTATAATTTTGTGTCCCAGGCTCATGCACTTCCGGATGGCCGATCCCTCCTCATGTGCAAGGGTGTCCGGGGGGCAGGAAAATCCGCTGCTTCAAATATTGTGTTTAATTATGGACATACAACGATTCCCCGGCATTTGCGGGATTTTGTGATTACGGAGTATGGTATTGCGGATTTGCGCGGGAAAATGGATAAGGAGGTTATTGCGCAGCTGCTCAACATTACCGATTCCCGTTTTCAGGAAGATTTACTGGAACAAGCAAAAAAAGCCAGGAAGATTCCAGCAGATTATGTCATTCCTGAGCAATTTAAGAATAACACCCCAGAGCGCATAGAGGCAGACATGTCGTCATTCAAGGAAAAAGGTTTTTTTGAACCGTTTCCGTTTGGTACGGATTTTACCCCTGAAGAGCTCGTGATCGGAAAGTCTTTGAAATGGCTGAAGGCCCAGATGACGGAGGGCTTGAGCAAGGTGTCAAGCCTGGGTAAAGCGATTACCATCCGGACGGTTCCAGAAGGCGCCAAGCCGTATCTGGAAAGACTTCAGCTGGATAAACCGGGATCTGCTAAAGAAAAAATGATGCAGAAGCTGGTGATTTATGCATTGTCGTCAACGGGCAGTATATAACGTTTTATGTGCGTGAATACATTCAATGACGATGTTGTTATGTTAGACACGTAGCGAGATTGGTGAGTTTTTAACCTATTGAAAATAAAGGAGCGATCATGGTTGAAAGTCTGGATCTTGAATATTATGGGCGTAAGCACTTGCGGCGCATTTATCGAAATCTGCCCACTTCTGTTTTGTATGAGGAGATCGTGAACAACAGAGAGGGCCAGATTGCTCATTTGGGGCCGGTGGTTGTTCGGACCGGTCATTATACAGAGCTGCCGCCTGAAGATAAATTTTTTGTCAAAGACCCGGTCAGTGAAAAAAAGATTTTCTGGAGCGAGGAAAAAAATGAATTATCGGAAAATCATTTTCATACACTGTTTCATCGTATGCTGGCCTATATGCATAATAAGGAAGCCTATGTTCAGGATTGTCTGGTCGGCAGTGAGGAAGAATATCAAATGCCCATCCGGATTGTAACGGAAACCGCATGGCACAGCCTGTTTGTCCGGAATATGTTTTTTCAGGTGGATGATGTAATGAAACTTGAAGCCTTTGCACCGGAATTTACGATTATTCATATTCCCGGCTTTAATGCGATTCCGGAACTCGATGGCACCCATTCAACCTCTTTTGTTATTGTCAATTTAACCCAGAAGCTTGTTTTAGTGGGCGGCTCCAGTTATGCCGGGGAACTCCGGCAGGTGGTGTTTACCCTTGCCAGCTACCTGATGCCGGAATCCGTGTTCTGCATGCGCTGTTCGGCCAATGTGGGCAAAGATGGCGATGTGGCGATCTTTTTAGGCCGGGAGGATACGGGAAAGTCAACGCTGGCGGTTGACCCTGAGCGAAGTTTAATCGGGGACCATGCGCATGCCTGGAGCGAGAAAGGACTGTTTAATCTTGAGTGGGGCGGCTATGCCAAGATTATGAATATTTCAAAGGAAAAGCAGCCTTTTATTTATGAATGTACGCGGAAGTTCGGTGCCATTATGGAAAATGTCGCCATTGATATGGATACCCGGCGGGTTGATTTAAATGATGACAGCCTGACAGAGAATACCCGGTGCATCTACCCCATATCCCATATCCCGCATGCCTATCGGGAAGGACTGTTTGATCATCCCAAGAATCTGTTTTTGTTGACCTGCGACGCATATGGTGTTTTTCCTCCCATTGCCCGGCTGACTCCTGAACAGGCGGTTTATGCCTTTTTGTCAGCATATACGTCAAAGTTCAATCAGTTGGAATCCGGCGAGTTTAAGGCCCAGGTCATGTTCAGCGTTGCTTTTGGGGACACAATGATCGCCTTGCCCGCATACGCATATGCCAAGCGATTGATGGAAAATATTATTAAGTACAATATTAACT